>NZ_JBEZZB010000092.1:0-41861 GCF_040638955.1 Actinoplanes sp. NPDC024001 | reverse complement strand
GCCGCGGCGGCGGCCGGCCGGCCCGCCGCCGCGGCCAGCGGCGCGGTGCGCCGGAACCGGACCCGGGCCCGGGCCAGGTGGCTCCCGATCTGGTTGACCGCGATCGCGGCCAGCCACGGCCGGAAACTGCTGGGCGAGCGCAGCTTCGGCAACTGCCGCAGGGCCCGCACCATGACGTCCTGCACGACGTCGTCGACGTCGGCCTCGTCCGGCAGTGCCTGCCGGACGAGGTTGTAGACCATCGGCAGATGACGACGGGCCAGCTCGTTCATCGCGTCCCGGTCGCCGGTCCGGGCCGCGAGCACGACGGCGTCGTCGTCGATGCGCGAAGGCTGCGTCACGGGGGTGTCCTGACTTCGGGGGCGGGAACGATACGGGGTCAGTCGCCGGTGAACGCGCGGCGTCGGGGTTTGTTGAGAGCGCTAACACTCTGTTTCGTGAGATTGCCAGATCGTTTCGGCACATTCAAGAGAAGCTTTGCTCGCCGTGATTTCGGCGGGTGACGACCACGCAGAGCCGATCGGCATAACAACTTTCACCATCCTTTCCGGTGCCGCTGAGTGGTGGTCACCCGCTGCGCTGTTCGCTGCGACTCACAACGTCCTCCTGATGACTGCGAGGCCCTGGGTCATGGCCGCTTCGATGCGCGCGGCGACCCCGTCGGGCAGCACGTCATGGATCCAGATCAGCCGGCAACCGTGCCCGTCGTCGACGACCTGCATCGACGCGTTGTCGTGCTCGGGACCCACCAATGCGTAGACGATCCGGCGAGCGTCGTGGTCGACGGCGATCAGCCGCTCCTGAGCCACCGTGCCGTCGGCGAAGGTGACAGTGCGCTGGTCGCCGTCGGCGCGGGTGTCGACGACGAACCCCGGCGCCATGCGCGAAGGACCGGTGGCGAAGTCGCCGATCACCTTCCAGGCGTCGTCGGCAGTGGAGCTGAGCTGAACTTCCTTGCGGATGGAAGCCATGTTTCCTCCCTCGGTGGTCTGTCCGCAGCCTCCTCCGCCCGCGCGGCGCCGTCTTGAAGATCCTTGCGGGCGAACTTGTCAGACCCCGGGCGTACGTTCGGGTCGTGCTCTCGTCGGATGTGGTGGCCGCCCGGCCCGACTTCACCATCGCCGCCGTGACCTGCCGCGACGACCACCGAAACTGGTCGCCGGCGGAGTCGCACGACAGCTTCCGGCTCATCCTGGTGCGCCGGGGCCGCTTCCGCAGGCGGGTCGGCGGTGTTCGCACCGACCTCGACCCCACGGTGGCCTATCTGGGGGCGCCCGGCGAGGAGGAGTTCTTCGCCCATCCCGCCGGCGGCGACGTCTGCACCTCGATGTTCCTGAGCCCGGCGCTGTGGCACGGCATTGCCGGCGATCGGCAGTTGACCAGCCCAGTGGTGTATGTCGACGCCGAGCTGGACCTGGCGCATCGGCGGCTGCTGGCTTCCGCCCGCGCCGGCGATGTGGACCATGCCGTCGCCGAGCACCTGCTGCACCTCATGAGCCGGGCCGTCACGCAGGCGGTCGCCCAGCCCACCCCGGCCGCCGGCGCCGCCGACCGGCCGTTGGTCGCGGCAGCACGTGAGGCGATCGGCGCCGGCCATCCCGCCGCCGGCGGTCTGCTGCCGCTGGCGGCGCTGCTCGGCGTCTCACCGTTCCGGTTGAGCCGGGCGTTCAGCGCGCAGATGGGGGTCTCGCTGACCCGATATCGCAACCGGGTGCGGGTCGCCCACGCGCTGGACCGGCTGGAGGCCGGCGAGGCCCAGCTCGGGTCGCTCGCGGCCGATCTCGGCTTCGCCGATCAGGCCCACCTGTGCCGCACCGTGCGCGCCCATCTCGGCCACACACCGACCGCGCTGCGCCGCCTGCTGGCGCTCACCCGATGACGGGCCCCGCCGGCATCGCGCGGCCATCCGCGCATGCGTGTGCGTCCCGCCCATCAGCCGCGCGCCGCGCCTGCGGCCCGCCGGCCCGACCTGCCCGTGGGTCGCCAATGCACCGGGCTGTCGGCCTCGCTGATCTGTCCAGCCGGCACTTGCCGGCCCGCGCGGCTGGTCCACCAGGCCGGCCGGCTGTCGACGAGCGCTGCCAGCGGTCGCTGGCCCGCTCAGCTGGCGGGCTGCTCGCTCTGTTCTCCGCTTCGCGCTTTGAATCACCAAGCCGGAGGCTGTCGATCCGCGCTGCCGGCGGCGACCGGCCCGCCCGACTGGCCGGCTGTTTGTCTGTCCCGCCTGCGGGTCGACGGTCCACCCGGCGGGCTGGCTGCTGGTCGAGCGGGCGGCGGGTCGCCGCGCCGTCTGGGCGGCGCTTTCGGCAAGTGCGGTCACGAGGCAAGCGGCCGGGAGCTATCGGCAGGTCGGCGTGTAGCGGTGGATGCGCAGGCCCCGGAATTCCAGCTCGTTCGCGGTCTTGCCGACGAAGACCAGACCGCGCGCCTCGTTGACGGCGGACTCGAACGAGTGCGCCGGAGCGCCCAGCTCCGGCACGGCCGACCACGCCTGCGGCCGGAGGCTGAAGAACCTGGTCACCATCCGCCCGCGGGTCGACGGCACCCGGGTGGCCCACTGCGCGCCGCCGCTCCAGTGCGATGCCGGCCGCAACTGGACATGAAGGTCGTTGGTGGCGCTGTAGGTGAGCAGGAAACCGGCGGACCGCGACAGGTCGGCCTGGCCCTCGAACTGGTTGTCCAGCCAGACCACCGCCACGTGCCACTCATCGTTCAGGAAGGAGATTTTCGCGGTGTAGCGGGCGGTGCCGCGAATCGGCACCAGCATGCTGCCGGTCGCGGGCACGGTGGTGCCCTCGCCGCTTGCCAGCCAGTGCTGCAGGCGGTGGATCGACGGGGTGGCGCACTCGCGAAGGTGACCGGAAGCGGCGCCCGCGGCCTGAGCTGGTGCCGGCGCGGCCAGCATCGCCAGTGTGAGTGCCACCGCTGCCGTCAACTTCCGCATGTGCCGCCCCTGAGCCTCGAATTAGTAAGGATTGTTCATGATTACCCGAGGGGCGGGGACGCAGTCAAGGACATCAATGCTGTCGATGTCCGCGCCGGGGCGGGGCGACTCCGCTCAGAGGGCGTCAAGGTGGCCGAGCTCGCGCTTGGGGCGGGGCGATTCTGCTCAGGGCGTCGATGCGGCCGAGTCTGCGTCGGGGCGGGCAGCTCAGAGGGCGTCAGGGCGGCCGAGCTCACGCCTGGGGCGGCGCGATTCAGCTCAGAGGGCCGTCAATGCGGCCGACTCTGCGCCCGAGGCGGCGGGATTCAGCTGAGAGGGCCGTCAATGCGGCCGAGTCCGTGCCCGAGGCGGTCGATTCAGCTCCGATGAAGTCAGTGGAAAGGACTGCTGGCCCGCGGTCAGCAGTGGGGAGAGACGGCAGCGGCCGGCTGGTCACAGGGTGAGCAGGAGCAGGGGAGCCGCAGCCGCCCACGCCTGCGGGGAGCACGAATGCGGATAGGGCACCGGACCGCAGCCGCGCTCGCGGGTCAGGCCGGTCATCACCTCCGGGAGCCGGCCCTCGGTGTAGGACGCCGCGGCGAGGAGGCCGTCGGCGATGCGCTCGGCGTCGGCTCGGCGGCCGGCGGCGGCCAGGCCGGCCACCGCGATCGCGGTGTCGTGCGGCCACACGCCGCCGCGGTGGTAGGACATCGGGTGGTAGGGGAGCTGGCCGGCGGCGAGGGTTCGCACGCCCCAGCCGGAGAAGAAGTCGTCGTGGGTGAGGCGTTCGGCGACCGTGGCCGCCCAGTCGTCGGCGAGCAGGCCGCACCACAGCAGGTGCCCGGCGTTGGAGGCCAGCGCGTCGACCGGGGTGCCGGCCGCATCCAGGGCGAGCGCGACGAAACCGTCCGGCAGGCGGAAGTCGGCGGCGAACCGGGTGCGCAGGTCGGCGGCGGTGGCGGTGAGCGTCGCGGCCCAGGCGGGGTCGTCCCACACCCGGGAGGCGAGGCGGGCGGTGCCGAGGAGGGCGCGGTAGGCGTACCCCTGGGCCTCGGCGACCGCGATCGGCCCGGCGGCCGGCGTGCCGTCGCGGAAGATGATCGAATCGCCGGAGTCCTTCCAGCAATGGTGGACGAGGCCCGGCAGGTCGGTGCGGTAGCGCAGGTAACCGCCGGTCAGGCCGCCCGGCCCGAGCATCCAGCCGACGGCGGCCCGCGCCGCCGGCTCCAGCTGGGCGGCCAGCCGGTCGTCTCCGGTCAGTTCGTGGTGGGCGGCGAGCAGCATCAGGAACAGCGGCGTCGCGTCGACCGAACCGTAGTAGCGGGCGTAAGGCACCTCGCCGGTGGTCGCGAGTTCGCCCCGGCGGGTCTCGTGGATCACCTTGCCCGGTTCCTCGACGCGCGAGTCGTCGGTGGTCCGGCCCTGCGTAGCGGCCAGCACCCGCAGCGTTCCCGCGGCCAGCTCCGGCCGATGGTGCAGCGCGAACAGCGAGGTCAGCAGGCTGTCCCGGCCGAAAACGGTGAGAAACCAGGGCGCGCCGGCGGCCGGCACGACAGCGCCGGGCACGCCCGGCGCCGGCATGCTCAAAGCATCAAGATCAGAGAGCCCTTTCCGTACGCAACGCGCCAGGTCGTCACGCGCGATCGTCGGGGCGCCGCGGTCGGCAACCGGATCAACGGCCTCGGCGGGCGGCGACGCCGTCACGCTGATCCGCAGCGTCACCGACCCCTGCGGCGGCAGCGTCACCGTCCACCGCACGCCGTCATGGCCGAGCACGCCGACCGGCGCCGCGCCGGCCGTCGTCACGCCGGTGAGTTCGCCGGCAGGCGTGGTGTCTGGCGTTGTGCGGGCCGGCTCGGCGGAAGCGGCGACGTCGACCGTTGTCGCGCGGGTGACGCCGCGCCGCGCATACGAGAAGGTGAGCCGGCTGGGGGACACCTCGGTGGTGCGGACGGCGTCGGACTTGTCGAACGTGCGGGCCGAGCGCAGCTCGAACTGGTCGGCGAAGTCGGCGGCCAGGTCGTAGGACACCTGGACGGTGTGGGGAGCGGCTACGAAGCTGGTCAGCTCCAGCGACTCGACCAGCCGGCCGGGCGTGACCTCGCGCCGGCGGGTGAGGGCGTAGGGCGGGTCGGCGTGGCGGCCCGCCTCCGGTGTGTAGACCGTCGACGTGGCGTCGCTGCGCAGGACCCGCAGCGGTGGGCCGGGCACGTGCAGGATCAGCCGGGACAGGTGGCGGCAGTCGTCCACGAAGAAGCCGTCGGTGGCGGAGCCGGTGACGTCAGGACCTTCGGCGGTGAGCAGGCAGGTGGTGCCCGCGACCGTCGTGTGGCCGGTCACGGGACGCGGAGCAGGTCGAGGACCAGGGCCGCGGTCCAGGCGAACTCGTCGGTGCCGTGGCCGGTGCCGGTCAGCGGGTCGAAATATTCGCGGAAGCCGGCGTCCCGGACCCGGTCCAGCAGGCCCTGCCGGAGGTCGTCCGCGAGGGCCGGTTCGCCGTGCAGACGCAGGCCGTGCCAGAAGAGCCAGGCGGTGTTGACCCAGCCGGGGCCGCGCCAGTAACGGCCCGGGTCGTGGTCGGCGGCGGTCAGGTCGTAGGAGGGCAGGGGACACGCGTCGCGCAGGCGGAAACGGTCGCTCAGGGCGGTCTTGATCAGTTCCGGGGCTACCGGCAGATCGGGCACGACCAGGGGCATCAGACCGCCGACGGAATGGGAGCGCAGGTGCGTACCGGTGTGTGCGTCACGCGGGAGGAACATGCCGGCGCCGGCGTCGTACAGGATGGTGGTCAGCGTGTGGGTGAGGCGGGCTGCAGCTGACCGGTGAGGCTGAGGGTCGTGGCCGATCTCCGCGGCGATAGCCGCGAGGGCGTGCTCGCCGGCGGCGAGCAGCGCGTTGCACAGCGGGTCCTCCACCGCGAAGGCGTGCCCGCGCAGCGAGTCGGCGTAGCCGGCGTCGCGGTAGTCGCGGGCCAGGCGGACATAGCGGCCGTAGTCGGTGTCGGTCGGGCGTTCAGCGGCCGCGGCGTGGTTGAGATCGCGGCGGGTGAACTCGGTGGACGGCACCGGGGTGATCCGCGACAGCGGCGCGTCCCAGGCGGGGCTGTTGTCCATCCCGGACTCCCACGGGTGCACGACACACATCAGACCGCTTCCGGTCAGGTCCCGCCGGGTCGTCAGATAGCGGTGCCAGGCGACCAGCCGCGGGTAGAGCCGCGGCAGGAAACCGCGGGCGCGAGCCGTCGACGGGTCGGCCTGGAAGGTGAGCCAGGCGGCGAGAGCGTGCGCCGGCGGCTGAATGATGCCGGAGGTCGGCACCCCGGGTGCGCCGGGCACGGCAGTGGAACGCCAGAACGACGGGCCGGGAAAGTAGGCGTCGGCGGGCACGTGCGGGTCGAAGACGATGTGCGGCAGCCGGCCGTCGGACCACTGGGCGCCGAACAGGGACTCCAGTTCGCGCTGGGCCCGGGCGGGGGAGAGGTGGCGCAGGCCGATGGCTACGAACGCGGAGTCCCAGCTCCACTGGTGCGGGTAGAGCCGGGCGGCCGGCACGGTGGAGTGGCCCCGCCAGTTGGTGAGAAGCACCCGCCGGGCGGACCGATCCAGATCCTCGAGTGAGCAGCGCACGTCGTGCCGCTCGGTGCAGGCGGTCATGCTGTGTTCGATGGGCATGCCCTTCTGGCCCTCGCCTGCGGCGTTGTTGTCGGGTGCGGCTGGGTGCCGCTCGGTGCAGGCGGTCATGCCGGCACGGTGACGTCGTGGCGGCGCAGGAAACCGGGGATGGCGGCGACCGCGACGGACGGCTCGCCGCGCAGGCGGCACTCCACGGCCAGGTGACCGGAGTAGTCCAGGGCGTCGAGGGTGCCCAGCAACGCCGACCAGTCGAGGTGGCCGGCGCCGGGCTGCAGGCGGTTCGAGTCGCTGACCTGGACGTGACCGAGGTGCGCGGCGGCCTTCACCAGCGCCGTCGTGGGCTCATCCTCCTCGATGTTCATGTGGTAAGTGTCGGCCAGCACCTTCACCGACGGCAGGCCCACCGCGTCGATCAGCTCGACCGCCTGGTCCAGCCGGTTGACCATGTGATCCTCGTAGCGGTTGAGCGGCTCCAGCGCGAGCGTCGCCCCCACCTGCGCGGCGTGCGCGCCCAGCTCGGCGAGGCCTTCGAGCAGCACCGCCCGGTCCTCCTCCGCGCTGCGGGGCGGCTCGAACGGCGGCAGCCGGCGGGAGAACATGCCCCAGGACGCGGGCGTGCAGGCCACCGCGCCCGGACCGCCCACCTCGGCGATCACCGACAGCTGCGACTTGAGCTGCGCGACGGCATCACGGCGCAGCTCCGGGTCGAAGGCGCCGAAGAAGTGCGCCATGTCGACACACACCGACGGCATCGGCACCCCGTCGCGGGCGGCCAGGCGCAACTCCGGCAGCCGGTCGCGGAACGCGAAGTCACCGCGGGCGCGCAGCTCGATGCCGTCGTACCCGGCCTCGCGCGCGAAGTCGAACTTCTCCTGCAGCGTCTCGCCGGGCAGCAGCTGCTCCTGGCACAGGATTTTGATCATGGGAAGGTCAACACCACCTGGAGTGCCTCGTGGGGACTGCGGTCGAGCATCTGGTAGGCGGCAGCCGCCTCGTCGACCGGGATGACGTGCGTGACCAGGCCGACCGGGTCGATCTGCTGGTCGGTGGCCAGCCGCAGGAACGTCTGGTTGAGCCGGATCTGGTCCCAGCGGCCGACGACCGCCGGCGGCACCCCGCCGATCTGCGAGCAGACCAGGCCCACCCGGTTGTGGTGGAACTCGTCGCCGAGGCGCAGGCCGACGCCGTCGCCCTGGTAGAAGCCGGCCGCCACCACCCGGCCGTTGACCGCGACGGCGCGGATCGCCTCGTGCAGGGCCGGGTACGAGCCGCTGATCTCGATCGCCACGTCCGCACCACGGCCGTCGGTGAGCCGGCGGATCTGCTGCCCGACCGTGCCCTCGCGGGCGTCCAGGACGGTGTGGGCGCCGTACTCTCGTGCCTTCTCCAGGCGGCCGGGCACCGCGTCGACCGCGACGACCGTGCCGCCGGAGAGCTGGACGAGCCGGGTGGTGAGCAACCCCAGCACGCCCTGGCCGAAGACGGCGACGGTCTCACCGAGGTGGATGTCAGCGGCCAGTACGGCGTTGAGCGCGACCGCGCCGACCCGGGCGAAGGTCGCCGCGATCGGGGCGAGGCCGGTCGGCACCGTGCAGCCGCGCAGCTTCTCGGCGGCCAGGACGGCTTCGCCGCGGTGGCCCCAGATTCCCCACACGTGCGCGCCGACCGGCGGCAGGCCGGGGTCGTCGGCGACGTCCGGGGCGACCTCGACGACCTGGCCGACCTCCGAGTAGCCGAGCCCGGCCACCGGATAGTGCAGGCCGCTGGTGTCGTCGACGAACAGTCGCAGGTCGGGATCCCACGACTTGTTCAGGTACGGGTTCGAGCCACGGTAGGCGGTCAGTTCGGTGCCGGCCGAGATGCCGGAAAAGATGGTACGGACGCGTACCTGCCCGGCGCGCAGGTCCGGGGTGGGCTGATCGATCACCTCGACGCGATGCGGCGACGTGATCTGCACTGTCTGGGACACTCTGACATTTCACCGCATTTAGCCGCAATCGCGCGGCAAAACGCCGGACGTTAGGTCGGGGAACCGCACGACTTATGTCTGGTGACCAGGCATTAGTCGCTGCCTGCGGTGGGTGAATTCACCGTGGACCGTCCGCGCCCCCAGCCGTGGTCGCAGCGTTGAACCTCGTCATGACCGCCAGCGACCCGTGTCACCCACCGCATCGCAGATGCATACGCTACGCACATGAACGTCTCCGGAGGATTGACGGCCTGTGCTGACCAGGGATAGACGGGGAGGCAACCAGAACTCGGCGGGGCACCTGCTGTGGCTGGTGCGTACCGGGCGCGCCCGTACGCGTGGCGAACTGCAGAGCTACACCGGCCTGTCCCGCTCCACCACCACGCAGCGCATCGACGTGCTGCGCGCGGCCGGCTATCTGCGTGCCGGTGGCGTCGAGGGGTCGACCGGTGGCCGGCCGGCCGAGGTGCTGGAGTTCGACACCGCCCACGGGGTGGTGCTCGTGGCCGACCTGGGCGGCAACCACGCCCGGGCGGCGGTCGTCGACCTCGGTGGGCAGCCGCTGGCCGAGGAGCACGAGCCGATCAAGATCGGTACGGGGCCGGAGGCGGTGCTCGGCTGGATAGACAGCGCGTTCCGCCGGGTGCTGGCCAAGACCGGGTGGGACGCCGAGCAGGTCCGTGGCATCGGGGTCGGTGTGCCCGGCCCGGTCGAGTTCGACTTCGGCATGGTCACCCAGCCGCCGCTCATGCCGGGCTGGGACGGCTATCCGATAGCCGAACGCCTGCGCCGCACCTGGCGGCGCCCCGTCTACGTGGACAACGACGCCAACCTGATGGCGCTGGGGGAGCAGGCGGTCCACTACCCGGACTGCCCGGCGCTGGTGCTGGTGAAGGTCGCGACCGGGATCAGCGCGGGCGTGGTCATCGACGGGCAGGTCTACCGCGGCATCGACGGCGGGGCCGGCGACATCGGCCACATCCGGCTGTACGAGCATCGCGAGGCCCGCTGCGAGTGCGGGCTCTACGGTTGCCTGGCCGCGGTGGCCAGCGGGCTGGCGCTGGCGCAGCGGCTCACCGCCGAGGGGACGCCGACCTCCTCCGGCGCCGAGCTCGTCGAGCGGATCCGTTCCGGGCACGCGGAGGCGGTGCACCTGGCCCGTACGGCGGGCAAGCTGGTCGGCGAGGTGCTGTCCACGGTGGTGTGCATGGTCAACCCCGCGGTGCTGGTCATCGCCGGCGACCTGGCCGACATCCACTTCGTCACCGGGGTGCGCGAGGTGCTCTACCAGAGCGCGCTGCCCCGCTCGACACGCCACCTCGAGGTCAGCACCAGCCGGCTGGGTCCCCAGTCGGCGGTGATCGGTGGGTACGCGATGGTCGTCGACCAGGTCTACGCCCCGGCGGCGGTGGACGCGGAACTCGCCCGGATGATGCCCGCCGGCGAACCGGTGACCTGCTGACCCTTTCGGGCAGAATGTCCGCTATGAAGGATGCCTCGCCGGTCTCGGTCGGTCTCGTCGGAGCCGGACCCTGGGCTGCGACGATGCACGGGCCGGTGCTCGCCGCCGGCCCGGAGACCCGACTCGCTGCCGTCTGGGCACGGCGCCCCGGAGCCGCCGCGGACCTCGCCGGCCGGCTGGGTGCGTACGCCGCCGGCTCGTACGAGGAACTGCTCGACCGATGTGAGGCCGTCGCCTTCGCCGTGCCGCCGGACGTGCAGGCCGCGCTGGCGCCGCGCGCCGCGCGGGCCGGCAAGGCCCTGCTGCTGGAGAAGCCGCTCGCGCTCGATCTTCGGGGCGCGCAAGCGCTCGCCGACGCCGTCGCGGACGCCGGTGTGGTCAGCCAGCTCGTGCTGACCAAGCGTTACCACCCGCGGACGCGGGAATTCCTCACCGAGGCGGCGGCTTTCGACGCGGCCGGCGCTCGCAGCCGGTATCTGCACGGCGCCTTCCTGGACGGCGAACTGGCGACCGGGTGGCGGCTGACGATCGGCGCCCTGTACGACCTCGGCCCGCACCTGCTGGACCTCGTCGACGCCGCGCTCGGGCCGATCGAGGAGCTGCGTGCCGCCGGGGACAGCCGCCGCTGGATCGAGGTGACCTGCGAGCATCGCGGTGGCGCGGTCAGTCAGCTCTCGCTGTCCGGCGCGGTGGGGCTGCCGTCGTCGCAGGCCGGCATCGAACTGTTCGGCCCGGCCGGCACGCTGGCGCTCGACTTCGGAACGGTCGATCACGGGCAGTGCTGGCCGGTGCTGCGCGCCGAGTTCGCGGCGGCGGTGCGTTCCGGGGTGCCCCACCCCCTCGACGCGCGGCACGGGCTGATGCTGCAGGAGCTGCTCGACCGGATCCGCCGATGAGGCGGCGGCTGGCATCCGCGGTCGTTGCGGCTCTGCTCATGGCGGGTTGCTCGTCCTCCTCGGAATTCTTCGATCGTGCGGTGGTGCCCGCAGGCGAGGCCAGGCTGGGCGACGCGGTCATGGCCTTTTTCGTCGGGCCGCAGATCAATGAGGGAGGCGGCCCGGGATATGTGATCCTGGTGAACGCCGACGGGTCCCTCCGCGCCCTGCGGACCAGGGGCATGGACATGATGAGAATGGCCTGGTCCCGCCACGGTCTGTACTTCGCCGACAAGAGCGCTGACTACCGGCTGACCGCGTCCGGGCTGACCACGACCGCGAACCCGAAGAGCGCGGCCCAGAACCTGATGTTCGCACTGCCGGACGGCGGGGCCGTGGGCGTCTACAACGGCGGCGACGTCACCGAGGTCGCCGCCGACGGCCACCGGTACGACGCCCAGGGCACCTATTTCACCGGCGCCCGCTGCGACGGGCAGGTCTACGGCATCGCCGAGAACGCGGGTGCGCACCGGAGCCAGGCGCCCACGTCAGCCGGATGGAAGTCGACGGTCAGTGACACCTTCACACCCCAGATGCTGGCCCGCCTCCACCCGGCCGAGGGCGGTGAGAAGGTCATCGGGTGGCGGCAGTCCTTCGGTGGCACCCCGCCCGGAGAGGTGCCCTGCCACGACGGTGTCATCACGTTCCTGTCCTGGGACGCCGACGCCTACGGCACCAGCCGGGCGAAAGTGGTCTCCTGGGACACCGCCACCGGTGAATCCACGAGCCACCCGCTGACCTTCGAGGCCGGCGTCCACCTGAACGCCGAGGACTTCGGCTATGTGCACCAGGGCTGGAAGGACGGCCGGCTGCACTGGGTCTACGCCGACGGGCGGGTGTTCTCCACGGACAGCGGCACCGGGAAGACCACCACGCTGTTCGCGAACGCCCCGGCGACCGGCGCGGGACGGCCGATACAGACGTTCTACGCGTTCACCGACACCGAACTGCACGCCCTCAGCACGGTCCGTGAGGCTGAGGGCAGCCTGACGTACCGGGTGCTCGACCGCGCCACCGGGGAAACCCTGCGCGAGGTGGCTGTCGCGATTCCGCACACCGAGGTCAACGTCCAGGGTCTGAACCTGTCCCACCTCGCCGTTCCTCCCGCAGCAGGCCAGCACGCAACGCCGGCAGGGCGGCCGCCCCGAACGGGCGCATCACCGGCTCGTAGCCGATGACGTGCCGCACCGCCGCCGACCGGGCCGCGGCGTCGACGGCGATGAGCGCGCCGTAGCCCCGGCCGGCCAACCGCACCGGCTCGCCCAGCGTGGTGAGCCAGGCGAGCAGGTCCAGCACCTCGGTCTCGACGTCGTCGCCGCGGCTCACAGCCAGTTGGACTCGGTGGCGATGCGGATGGCGTCCAGCCTGCTGCGGGCCTCGACCTTCTGCGTGATGGTCGACAGGTAGGTGCGGACGGTGCCCGCCGTCAGGAACAGCGTGGCGGCGATGTCGCGCCCCGACATGCCCTCGGCGGCGAGCCGCAGCACGTCCTGTTCGCGGGGGGTCAGCGGGTTGGGCCGGCCGTTGAGCATCGACGCGGCGATCGCCGGTTCGATGAAGCTCTCCCCGGCCGCCACCCGCCGCACCGCGTCGACCAGGTCGTCGAGGTGGCAGTCCTTCTTCAGGTACGCCCGGACCCGGCAGCCGAAAGCATGCCGCAGGGCGGCCGACGCGGCGACCGTGGTCAGGACCAGGACGGCGCAGTCCGGGCGGTGCTCGGTGAGGATGCCGACGGCGTCGCTCACCGAGCCGTTCAAGGTGTCGAGGTCGACGACGACCACGTCGGCGTCGACGTCGCGGGTCACCTGCGCGGTGGTGCTGTCGGCGACCACGTGGAGTCCGGGCTCGTGCGACAGGGCCCGGCGGAGTGCGGTTCTGAGCAGGCAGGCGTCAGCGACCAGCATGATGCGGATCACGGTGGGTTCCTTCCCGGGTTCGTGCGCTCTGCCCGGTTCGGCCGGGGTGGTCACGGTGGCGAACCGGCAGCTGACAAGGGCACGGAGTCCCGCCGGCACACGACGGCGCCGGCGTGGACGGGAAGGTTCAGCCAGGCGGTGCCGCACAGCCGGGGCAGCGCCCCCGGCGGTGCACGGAGTCGGTCGCCGTGGTGGCGACCGGGGCCGTGTCCGGCCGCCACGCGGCCGAGGTGACGGCCCAGGCCCGCGGCGCGGAGTCAGCTCCGGCCGTGGCCCAGGAGTTCACCACCCCCCAAGAAGCCGGCGTACGCGGGGGAGCGGTTCCCGGGCCGGTCCGCGCCGCCCCGCTGTGCCGGCCGACCGGCGCGTGCGTGTCGCACAGCGGCCGAGCGCCGTGGAACGAGGCCGCCCGGTGCGCCCCTTGGACCGCCGCTTCATGCGCCGCCTCCGGCCTGCTGTCGAGCGCGGCTATCGATGCCGCGGGCAGCGGGGAGATCGCGGCCACTGACTGGCCAGGCAGCTCGGTGGAAGCCACCCGCGGCAGCACCGGCGTGAACGACTCGACAGCGGGCTTGAGTGGCGCAGTGACCTGGCGGAGGGGCGGGTCGAGCGACCCGGTCACTGGCTCGACGGCCGAGGTCACGGGCGTGAAGGCCGAGGCCACCGGCTTGATCGCCGAGGTCACGGGCTCGATGGCCGTGGTCAGCGGCCCGGCGACGGTCTCGACGGTGGTCACGATCGGCGCTGCCACCGGCCGAAGCGTCTCGCCCAGCGGTCCGGTGACGGGTTTCAACGTCTCGCCGAGCGGTTCGGTGACGGGCTTGAGCGTCTCGCCGAGCGGCTTGGTGACGGGCTCCAGCGTCTCGGCCAATGGCTTCGTGCTGCGCTCCAGCGTCTCGCCGAGCGGCTTGGTGACGGGCTCCAGCGCATCGCCGAGCGGCTTGGTGGCGCGTTCCACCGTCTCACCAGCGGGCTTCGTAACGGGCCGCAGCTTCTCATCCAGCGGCGCGATGGCGCGTTGCACCGCCTCGCCGACTGGCTTGGTGGCGCGTTCCACGGTCTTGCCGGCCGGTTCGGTGGCGCGCTCAACGGTCTCAGCAGCCGGTTCGGCGGCGCGTTCCACGGTCTTGCCGGCCGGCTTGGTGACGCGCTCTACGGTCTCACCAGCCGGTTTGGTGGCGCGTTCCACGGTCTTGCCGGCCGGCTTGGTAACGCGTTCTACCGTCTCGCCGGCCGGCTCGGTGGCGCGGGGCGCTGCCTCTTCGGCCGGGGCCTTGACGGCTTCGACCTTCCGCTCCACCGGCTTGCGCACCGCGTCGACAGCCTCGCGCGACCGGTCCCGCTCGGCGCCCTCCGGCTTCCCGCGCTCGACCTCCCGGGGGACCTGATCACGCGCCGGAGCGTCCTTCTTCCGCTCCGAATCCTGCGGCACGGCTTTCGGCGGACCGCTGTCCGGCGCGACCGCCTCCACGACCTCGCCCAGACCGGGAACCGCGGGTTTCTCGTCGGCTTGGGCCGCCGCCGCGCTCACCAGCAGGTATGCCACCACCGCGAAGCCCGAGAAAACGATCAGCCGAAGGAAAACGGACAGGCGGCGCCGCACCGTTCGATCAGGCAGTTCTGCCGTCACCACGGGAACGCTCTCCGTCCTTCTCCGCCGGACCGGTCCAACCAGGACGCTAACCCCGCATCCCGGAGATCGCACATCGGAGAACACCGAAGGGGTGACGACCGCCCGCGCGTTTTCCCCCCGCGCTTTCCGCTAAACGCTGCGTTTGTCAGCAATACCCGGTGAATCGTGTGACCCACTCTCTGACATCGGCGACTGGCCCGCCTTCCCCGGCCTCGACAGGATTGATGCAGACCGATGAGGGAGGCCGAAGTTGGACCGCCGCTACGACGCCTACTGTGCCGCTGACCCGCTCTTCTACGACTCGCTGGCGATCTCCCAGCGCGCGGCCGGGGACTTCCCCGCCGCGCGCCGGCGGTTGCCGGCCGGGTGGAGTATCCGGGCACACGAGGACTGGCTGATCGCCGGTCCGGACGGCGTGACGCTGCCCCGGCAGGGGTGGAAGATCCATTCCTCGGGCCGCCCGGAAAACGCGCAGCGGATCGTCGACACGATCTGGCACTACTGCGTCCCCCGCGGGATCTCGTTCAAATTCCTGCGCTCCGCACAGGTCCTCTTCCTGCGTAACGCGAAATACGCGCCGCGTGCCGCCAGCGGCAAGCTGGCCACCATTTATCCGGCCGACGAGACCGCCGCGCAGGCCATCCTGACCGAGCTCGGGGCGCTGCTGACCGGCGAGTCCGGCCCGTACATTCTCAGCGACCTGCGCTGGGGCGACGGCCCGCTGCACGTGCGCTACGGCGCCTTCGCCCACCTGTACTGCGTCGCCGACGACGGTGACCTGGTCCCGGCGCTCGCCGGGCCGGACGGCACCCTCGAACCCGACCGGCGGCAGGCCGTCTTCAGCCTGCCGCCCTGGCTGGAGCTGCCCACGTTCCTGCGGCCCCACCTGGACGCGCGCAACGCGGTGACCACCAGCGACCTCCCCTACCGGATCACCCAGGTCCTCCACTATTCGAACGCGGGCGGCCTCTACGCCGCCGAGGACCAGCGCACCGGCGAGCGGGTGGTGCTGAAGGAGGCGCGGCCGTACGCCGGGCTGGACGGCCGCGGCGACGACGCGATCACCCGCCTGCGCCGGGAGCACGAGATGCTCGACCGGGTCGCCGATGCCGGCTTCACCCCGCGGGTGCTCGACCGGTTCACGCTCGGCGAGCACGAGTTCCTGGCCATGGAGTTCGTCGACGGCCAGCCGCTGAACCGGCTGATCGTGGAGAAGTACCCGTTCACCGATCCGGACGCCGACGACGCCACAATGCGCGACTACACCCAGTGGGCGCTCTCCGTCCACCACCAGGTGCGGCAGGCCGTCGCCGCCCTGCACGAGCGCGGCGTCGTCCACGGTGACCTGCACATGTTCAACATCATGGTGCGGCCGGACGGCCGGATCGCGCTGCTCGACTTCGAGGTGGCCGCGCCGGCCACCGTCGGGTACCGGCCGGGCCTGCGCAATCAGGGATTCGCCGCGCCCCGGGACCGCGCCGGGGTGTCGCTGGACGAGTACGCCCTGGCCTGCCTGGCGATCGCGCTGTTCCTGCCGCTCACCCCGCTGCTGCGGCTGGACCGGGCCAAGGTGCGCCACCTCGCGGACGTCGTCGCCGAGCACTTCCCGGTGCCGCGTGACCTGCTGGACGACGCCGCCGCGGTGGTGCAGGGCCCGTCCGCCGCGCGGATCGCCGCGATCGGCACCCGGAACTGGTCGGTCTTCGACCCGGACCCGCACGCCTGGCCCACGGCCCGTGACCTGCTCGTGCGCGCCATCCTGGGCAGCGCCACACCGCAGCGCACCGACCGGCTCTACCCGGGCGACATCGAACAATTCCGCCTCGGCGGGCTGGGCATCGCCTACGGTGCGGCCGGGGTGCTCTACGCGCTGGCCGAGAGCGGTGCGGAGATCCCCGGCGAGCACCGGGACTGGCTGGTGAAACGGGCCGCCGACCCGGGGTTCGACCCACGCCACGGCTTCCTCGACGGGCTGCACGGCGTCGCGTACGTCCTGGACCGTCTCGGTGAACGCCAAGCCGCGCTGGACCTGGTCGATCGCTGCCTGACCGCGGGCTGGGAGGGCCTGGGCCCGGACCTGGCCGGCGGCATCGCCGGCATCGGCCTGAACCTGCTGCACCTGGCCGGCCGCACCGGGGAGACCGGGCTGCGGGACGCTGCGGTACGCGCCGCGGACCTGGCGCGGGACCGGCTCGGCGACGCCGAGTCGGTGCCGGAGATCAGCGGCGGGCGGCACCCCCACGCCGGCCTCACCCGCGGCTCCAGCGGGGTGGCGCTGCTCTTCCTGCGGATGTACGAGACCACCGGTGACGCCGAATTCCTCGACCTGGCCGCCACCGCGCTGCGGCAGGATCTGCGCCGCTGCGTGACCCGGCCGAACGGGGCCCTGGAGGTCAACGAGGGCTGGCGGACCATGCCCTATCTCGCCGAGGGCGGCACCGGCGTCGGCCTGGTGCTCGACCGCTACCTGCGGCACCGGCCCGACCAGCGGTTCCAGGACGCCTCCGCGGCGATCGCCCGCAGCGCCCGGTCACCGATGTACGTGCAGCCCGGCCTGTTCGCCGGACGTGCCGGCATCGTCGCCTACCTCGCCGGCCGCCACGACCCCGAGATGGTCGCGCAGGTGCGCCGGCTGTCCTGGCACGCCCTGCCGTACGGCGGCGGGCTCGCCTTCCCGGGCGCGCAACTGCTGCGCCTGTCCATGGACCTGGCCACCGGAACCGCCGGTGTGCTGCTGGCGATGGCCATGGTCCGCCACGAGCGGCCGGTGACCTTGCCGTTCCTGGATCCGAACCCGACCGAGACCGAGAGGAGGTGAACGACCATGGCGCTTCTGGACCTGCAGGGCATGGAGCTGACGACCGAGCAGCGCGGTGGCGGCGGCAGCCAGGCTTCGCTGCTGCTGTGCGGCGACAGCTCGCTCAGCGTGACCACCTGTAATTGACCATCCGCACCGAGTCCGTACCGAAATTTCGAAGGAGAACTCTCATGGCACTTCTCGACCTGCAGGGCATGGAACTGACCACCGAGCAGCGCGGTGGCGGCGGCAGCCAGGCTTCGCTGCTGCTCTGCGGTGACAGCTCGCTGAGCGTCACCACCTGCAACTGACGTCGATCGGCCCCCCACCGACGTCTCGCGGCCCCGGCACCGGCTACCAGCCGGTCCCGGGGCCGCGCGGCACCGCCGAACAGGAGGAGACGTGACGCTGCCGCTGCTCGCGGTCGCCGCCGCGGTGGCCGCCGTCGCCCAGCTGGCCCTGCCGCTGGCGATCGGCCGCGCGGTGGACGCGGTCGTCGCCGGAGGCGCCGCCGGCCCCCGGCTGACCTGGGTCTTCGCGCTGGTCGCCGTGCTGATGGTCGCCGATCCGATGCGTGACCTGCTCGCCGGGCTGGCGCCGGCCGGCCGCACCGGGCAGCTGCGCCGCCGGCTGGTCCGGCACACGCTGGTGCTCGGCGCCCGCCGCCCGGACCCCGCCGGTGACGTGGTGAGCCGGGTGCTCACCGGCGCGGCGGAGGCCGGCCAGGGCGGGGTGGCCGTCGTCCTCGCCGTGGTGAGCGTGGTGCCGGTGGCCGGTGCGGTCGCCGCGCTGGCCTATCTGGATCCGTGGCTGATCGCCGGCTACCTGGCCGGCGTCGTGGCGATCGCCGCGCTGCTGCGGCGGCATGTCCGGGACACCTCCGACACGGTGGTCCGCTACCAGCGGGCCCAGGCCGAGATCGCGGCCCGGCTCGCCGGCGCCCTGGCCGGCCGGCGCACGATCGCCGCCGCCGCGACCGTGCGGGCCGAGGTCGCCCGCTGCCTGCGCCCGCTGCCGGAGCTGTCCGCCGCGGGGCACGGCATGTGGCGGGTGCTGGCCCGCTCGGCCGGGCAGAGCGCGCTCGTCGGACCGTTGCTGCAGGTGTCCGTGGTGGCCGTCGCCGGCTGGCTGCTGGCGCGAGGCCGGCTCACGCCGGGTGAGCTGCTCGCCGCGGTCCAGTACGGGGCGCTCGGCGCCGGCATCGGTGGCCTGGTCGCCGGGTTCACCCGGGTGGCGCGGGCCCGCGCGGGCGCCCGCCGGGTCGCCGAGGTGCTGGACCGGCCGGTGCCCCGTCACGGGCGGCGTGACCTTCCGCCCGGGCCGGGCGTGCTGGTCTTCCGCGACGTCACCGTCCGGGGTGACGGTGCGCCGATTATCGACCGGGTGAGCGTGACCCTGCCCGGTGGCCGGCCGGTCGCCGTGGTCGGCCGGTCCGGCTCCGGCAAGTCGACCTTCGCCGGCCTGGCCGCCCGGCTCACCGACCCGGACCGGGGCCAGGTGCGCCTGGACGGGGTACCGCTGCCCGAGCTGGCCGCGGACGTGCTGCGCCGCGAGGTCGGTGTCGCCTTCGAGCGGCCGGTGCTGGTCGGCGCGACGGTCGCCGACGCGGTCGCCCTCGCCCACGACCGGCCGGAGGACGCCACTGTGGCCGACACGGTCGCCCTTGCCCACGACCGGCCGGAGGACGCCACTGTGGCCGACACGGTCGCCCTTGCCCACGACCGGCCGGAGGACGCCACTGTGGCCGACGCGGTCGCCCTTGCCCACGACCGGCCGGGTGACGCCACGGTCGCCGGTGTCCTGGAGGCCGCCTGCGCGTCCGGGTTCGTGTCGCGGCTGCCGCAGGGCGCCGCCACCGCGCTGGCCGAGGCCCCGTTCTCCGGCGGCGAGACCCAGCGGCTCGGCCTGGCCCGCGCCTGGCACGCGCGGCGCCTGCTCGTCCTCGACGACGCCACGTCCAGCCTGGACACGGCCACCGAGGCGGAGATCCTGCGGCTGCTGACGGGCGACGTACGGCGTACCCATCTGATCGTCGCGCACCGGGCCGGCACCGCCGCGCAATGCGCAACCGTCGTCTGGTTGGACCGCGGCCGCGTGCGCGCCGTCGCGCCGCACCGTGACCTGTGGGCCGACCCCGCGTACCGCGCGGTCTTCGGAGCCGTGACATGAGTGCCGGCCGGGAGACCGCCGCGGCGCTGCGCCGCCGGCGCCGCGCAGTGATCCGGCTGCTGGCGTGGTCGCTGCCGGAGGCCGCGCCCGCCGTGCTCTCCGGCCTGGTCGTGGCCCGCGCCGTGGACGACGGTTTCCTGCGTGGCCGCCCGGTGGCCGGCTGTGCCTGGCTGAGCCTGCTGCTGGTGGCGGCGGTGGCCGGCGCGTGGGGCGCCCGGCAGACGAACCGCGCGGTCGCCGGGGTCGTCGAGCCGTTCCGCGACGAGCTGGTCACCCGGGTGGTCACCGCGTCGCTGCACGCCGCCGCCCCGGCCGGCGCGGTGGCCCGGATGACCCAGCAGGTGGAGACCGTGCGGGACGCGTTCGCCGGTCTGGTGCTGGTGTCCCGCGGTTTCGTGGTGACCGTGCTCGCCGCGCTGCTCGGCACCGCGTCGCTGGCCGCCCCGCTGCTGATCGTGCTCGCCCCGCCGCTGCTCGCCGGCCTTGGCCTGTTCGCGCTGGCGCTGCGGCTCGGCGTGCGCTGGCAGCGCGAATACCTGGCCGCCGGTGAACGGCTCGCCGACCGGGTGACCGCGGCCGCCGAGGCGGCCCGCGACGTGGCGGCCTGCCGGGCCGCCGAACGCGCCGCCGGGCATGTCGACGAGGCCGTCGCCGCCCAGGCCCGGGCCGAGCGGGCGCTGGCCCGGCTGGCCGCGTTCCGGTCACTGACCGTGGTGGTCGCCGGCTGGCTCCCGCTGATCGCGGTGCTGGCCGGCGCCGGCCCCGGCATCAGCACCGGCGCCCTGATCGGCGTGCTCACCTATCTGGCGCAGGTGCTGGTGCCGGCCCTCGACCTGTTCGTCGCCACGGTCGGCAACGCCGGCCTGCGCTTCGTGGTCACCCTCGGCCGGCTGCTGCCGCTCGCCACCGGCCCGGTCTCCCGGGGCGCGGCCACCGCGCCACCCGGCCCGCAGCCGCGCCTGGAGCTTGTCGACGTCACTTTCCGGTACGGGGCAGCCGCCCGCCCGGTGCTGCGGAACCTGGACCTGACCGTCGCAGCCGGCGACCACCTGGCCGTCGTCGGGCCCAGCGGCGCCGGCAAGTCCACCCTGGCCGCCCTGCTCTGCGGCACCCTGCGACCGGACCGCGGCACCGTCCGCTACGGCGGTGTCCCGGTCACCGACCTCGACCCGGCCACCCGCGCCCGCTGCCGCGTGCTGATCCCGCAGGAGGCGTACGTCTTCGGTGGCACCGTCGCGGACAACCTGCGCTACCTGCGGCCGGAGGCCGGCGACCCGCAGCTGCTCGCCGCCGCCGACCGCCTCGGCGCGACCGCACTGCTGACCCGGCTCGGCGGCCTGCGCGCCGAGCTGCGCCCCGGCGACCTGTCGGCCGGGGAACGCCAGCTGCTCACGCTGGTCCGTGCCTACCTGGCCCCGGCGCCGGTGGCCGTGCTGGACGAGGCCACCTGCCACCTCGACCCGGCCGCCGAGGAACGGGTGGAACGCGCGTTCGCCGCCCGCGGCCCGCTCGTGGTGATCGCCCACCGGATCAGCTCCGCCGAACGCGCGAGCCGCGTGCTGCTGCTCGACCCGGACGGCCCGCTGCTCGGCGACCACGAGAGCCTGCGCGTGCGCAGCACCCGCTACCGGGAGATGACCGGATACTGGGCGGCCGGTTCACAGCCAGCCGGCCCGGCGGGCCCGCTCGACGGCGTCGGCCCGGCTGCGCGCGCCCACCTTGGTGGTGATCCGGCTCAGCCGGTTGCGGACCGTGCCCGGTGACAGCGCCAGCTTGCCGGCGATCTCCTCGACCCCGATGCCCTCCGCGGCGAGTGCCAGCACCTCCCGTTCCCGGCCGGTCAGCGGGTTCTCCGGCTGCACCAGCCGGGCGGCGATCAGCTCCGGGTCGATCACCGCGTTGCCGGCGGCCAGGTTGCGCACCGCCGACAGCAGATGGTCGAGGGAGGCGCGCCGGGTCACGAACCCCACCCGGTCCCACTCGTCGGTCGCCACCCGGGTGAGCAGGTCGTGCCGGTCCGCGTCGATGAGGATCAGCACCCGCGTCCGCGGCACCGCGGTGCAGATCGCCGCGGCGGCCAGCAGCGGATCCTCGTCGCCGCCGAAATCCAGCACGGTGAGGTCCGCCGGCTCGGTGAGCGCGGTGGCCTCACGCCAGGCGGCCAGCTCGGCGACGACCTCCAGGTCCGGCTCGGCGCGCAGGGCGGCGGCCAGCGCCCCCCGATACAGCGGCGAGTCCTGCACGACGGCTATGCGCACAGACCCGGCATTCGGCACGCGACCACCATGGCATGAAGAGACAGTGAACGCGACCGCGTCCTACGTCGGATATCGGCGTCGATACCGGCCAGGTGACGCGCCGAACTCCCGTTTGAAAGCCCTCGCGAAGGCGAACTCCGAGCTGTACCCGGCCCGCGCGGCCACGGCGCTCAGCGAATCATCGCTGTCGATGAGATGCCGGGCCGCCGTGGTCATCCGCCACCAGGTGAGATAGGCCATCGGCGGGCGCCCGACAGCGTCGGTGAACCGGCGGGCGAACGTGGCCCGGGACAGCCGGCCCCGGCCGGCGAGTTCGGCGACCGTCCACGCTCGGGCGGGCTCGCGGTGGATCGCGTCCAGCGCGGGTCTGATGACCGGATCGTGCAGGGCGAGCGCCCATCCACGGGGGTCGCCGTCGCGAGCGCGGTCGTCGAACCAGGCCCGCAGGATGTAGAGCAGAAGCAGGTCGACGAGCGCCGGCACGCCGGCGCCGTCGGTCTCCAGCTCCTGGCCGAGCAGGTCGATCGCGGACCGCAGGGCGGGGTACCGGCCGGGTGCGGCCGGTAGATGGATCACCTCGGGCAGCTCGCGCAGCAGCGGGTGCGGGCGGGTCAGATCCCAGTGGTACGCCCCGCAGAGCAGCACCGTCCGCGCCCCCACGCCCGTGGTCGTCACGTCAGCCGGCGGGAACGGCCGCAGTGGAGTCGCCGGGTCGTTGGCGAGGCCGTGCCCGCGCCCGCTGCGGAGCAGAACGACGTCGCCCGGCCCCAGCGCGACCGGATCGCCCTGCGGGGCGAGCAGCCAGCAGGACCCTTGGAGTACGACGTGGAATCCGGCGCCGGGCACCTTGTCGAACCGCAGGCCCCAGGGTGCCCGCAGATCCGTGCGGGTGGATCCGGGGCGGCCGGCCCGCATCGCCGCGACGGCGTCACCGAGCAGGTCCATCGCCGGATGGTATCGCCGTCTCGCTGCTGAGACGCACGGCTATGAAAGGCAGACGTGCAGTGCTGTCCCGTCTCATTCGCCCGGCCATATCGTCGGTGCGGGAGGTGCGACGTGCCAGCACTGATGACAGCGATCCGGCAGCGCCGACACGGCGGCGCCGAGGTCCTCGAAGTCGCCGAGATCGGGCGACCGTCACCCGGCCCGGAGGAGGTTCTGGTCCGGGTGCGGGCGGCGAGCGTGAACCCCGCCGACTGGAAGATCCGCTCCGGGACGGCGGCGTTGCCGGTGACCATGCCCTTCATTCCCGGCTTCGACCTGTCCGGCACCGTGGTAGCGGTCGGCGACCGGGTCACCCGGTTCCGCCCCGGCGACGAGGTCTTCGGCATGCCGACCCCGTTCGCCGGCGCGTACGCGCAGTACGTGCGCGCCCCCGCCGCCGACCTCGCCCGCAAACCGGAGGGGATGAGTCACGTGCAGGCCGCCGCGCTGGCCTCGGTCGGGCTCACCGCGTGGCAGGCGCTGGCCGGCATCGCCCGGGTGAGCACGGGACAGCGGGTGCTGGTGCACGCGGCCGCCGGTGGGGTCGGCCACGTCGCCGTGCAGATCGCCAAGGCGCGGGGCGCCCACGTGATCGGCACGGCCCGGACAGCCAACCACGCTTTCCTCGCGGAGCTGGGCGTCGACGAGCTCGTCGACTACGCCACCGACGACTTCGCCACGGCGGTGAAGGACGTCGACGTCGTGCTGGACACCATCGGCGGGGCGTACGGCCCGCGGTCGCTGGACACGCTCACCCGGGGTGGCCTGCTCGTCAGCGCGGTGTGGGACCGGCCCGGAGTCACGCAGGCGGACGCCCTCCACCGTGGAGTGCGCTTCGAGACCGTGCGGGTGCACCCGTCAGCCGACGACCTCGTGGCGCTCGCCAACCTGGTCGAGCAGGGCCTGCTCCGGGTGCGGATCGCCGGTGTGCTGCCGTTGCACGAGGCGGCCGCCGCGCATCGGCTCAGCGAGAGCGGCCGGGTGCGCGGCAAGCTGGTCCTCACTCCGCCGAACGAGCGCAGCGCGTCAGCTGGGTCGGCTGGCTGACGGCCAGTGTCGTGCGGGAGCGCCGGAGCGAGCACTGCGGGTCAGCCGCCGCAGCCCGAACCGGGAACCGCAACGCGGAGCGTGCCCCGGAGAGTCACTAGGTGGCGGTGCAGGCCGTGCCGTCCAGGCGGAAGTCGGTGGGGCGGGCGTTGGTGCCGGTGTAGGTAGCCTGCAGGCCGAAGGTCACCGTCGCGCCGGCCGCCAGGGTGCCGTTCCAGCCGGCGTTGCGGGCGGTCACCGCAGCGCCGGACTGGGTGACCGTGGCGTTCCACGCGTTGGTGACGCGCTGGTTGCCGGGGAAGGTGAAGGTCAGCGCCCAGGAGGTGCGGGCGGCGCCGAGGTTCGTCACGGCGACGTTGGCGGTGAAGCCGGTGCCCCACTGGTCGGCCGTCCACCGCACCGAGCAAGCCGTGGCCGGCTGGGAGGTGGGCGGCTGAGACGTCGGCGGCTGGGAGGTCGCCGGTGAGCTGGGGGAGCCGATCGGCGGGAAGCGCAGGATCCGGTCGTCGTCGGCGGCCGGGGTGCCCCGTCCGTCGCGGTTGCTGGTGGTCACCCACAGGGCGCCGTCGGGGGCGCGTTCCACCGTACGCAAGCGGCCGTAGCGACCCTGGAGTTGCGCGACCGGCGCGCCCGCGCCGCCGGCGCCGTCGAGCGGCACCTGCCAGAGGCGCTGGCCGCGCAGCGCGGCGACATAGAGCGTCTGGCCGTCGATGGCGGCGCCGCTGGGTGAGGCCTCGGCGGTGCTCCACACCACGATCGGGTTGATGAAGCGGGGATCGTTGCCGCGGCCCTCGACCGTCGGCCAGCCGTAGTTGCCGCCGGCGACGATCAGGTTCACCTCGTCCCAGGTGTTCTGGCCGAACTCGGCGGCGTAGAGCCGGCCCTGTGCGTCCCAGTCGAGGCCCTGCGGGTTGCGGTGGCCGAGGCTGTAGACCAGCGAGTTCGGGAACGGGTTGCCGGTGGCGGGCACGCCGCCGTCCGGCCGCATCCGCAGGATCTTGCCGTTAAGGCTCTGCTGGTTCTGAGCGTTCGCCGTCACGTTCGCGTCGCCGACGGTGGCGTAGAGCATGCCGTCCGGGCCGAACGCGATCCGCCCGCCGTCGTGGATGCTCGCCCGGGCCAGTCCGCTGAGCACCACCTGCTGGGTCTGCGGGGTGTCCAGCCGGAAGCGGACGATCCGGTTGTCGCCGGCGGTGGTGAAGTAGACGTAGATCAGGTTGTCCTGCGCGAAGGTGGGGGAGACGGCCAGGCCGAGCAGGCCCGCCTCGCCGGTGGCGGTGACGCCGGCGATGGTGGTGACGGTCGTGGGGGCACTGCCGGGGGTCACGCGCAGCACGCGGGCACTGTTGCGCTCGGCGACCAGCGCGCTGCCGTCGGGCAGGAAGTCGAGGCCCCAGGGGACGGTCAGGCCGCTCGCCACCACCTGTGGGCTGGCCAGGTCGGGCTCCAGGGCGGCGGCCGGTGGCCCGGCCGCGACGAGGGCGGCGCTCAGGGCGAGCGCGGCGAGCGAGCCACAGACGGCGATCGTACGGCGCATGGGGCACCTCCGAACCTGATAGACAGCAGTCAATCTACGCCGGACCTGGGAGCGCTTCCACTCGGGAACGGAATCGCCTGGTCAGCGAGGATGCGTCCAGAAAAGGATGACTCCGCCCGCGCAGTCAGCAGTCCTACTCCTTCGGCCTTTCCTTCGGTATGCGGAACTGCGCTGATCCGATCGCGAGCAGTACGGTGGCGCCCGCGATTCTGAGCACCAAGCGGCGTTGTAGCTCGCCCGAGCATGCCACGAGAGGGGCGCACGCCGCCCGGATGCGGCAGGGGAGAGGTGTTGCTGAGGTTTCACGCCCTCGCCATGCGCGGGGTGGATGCGGCCCGGCAGAATGATCACCGTCATTGTCCACAAGTGAACAGGCGGAAGATGCGCAAGATCGCACGAGTTCTCCACCGCGGCGCTGCCGTCGCGGCGACCGCGGTGCTGGCGGTGACGCTGGCGCCCCAGCCCGCGCAGGCGGCCATCGACATCATCGGCACGATCACCAAGGAGGAGGGCGGCTACGAGCCGCGGTTCCCGTCCTTCGTCGAACTCCAGGACACCAACGACCGGATCATGGCGGTCTGGCACCGGGCCCTGGAGCACGCGGGCACGGTCGGCCGGATCGAGCTGTCGATCTTCGACGAGGTGGCGGGCACGTGGAGCGCCCCTGTTCCGGCGCTGAGCAAGCAGACGCCGTGGGCGGACATCGACACCCGCGACCCGCACCTCACCCGGATGCGCGACGGCAAGGTGATCATGACCTTCTTCGCGCAGGGCAAGGTGTACTACTCGTACTGGCAGCCGGGGTGGACGCGCTTCGCCGACCCGGTGGAGCTGCGCGTCGCGGGCATGCCGGCCAGCGTCGCCAGCCACGGCGGCGTCCTGCCGCTGACGAACACGGCCAGCAACGTCGACGAGGTGCTGGTCCCGTTCTACGCCGACGGCTCGGGCGGCGGCGCCTACTACATGCGGGCGAAGTACCAGCCGGGCACCGGCGCGCTGCTCAGCCCGCAGTCGTTCCGCCGGATCATCGCGAACGACGACTCGCCGGCCACCGAGAACCTGCGGTACACCGAGCCCGTCCTCGTGCAGGTCGGTGACACCGTCATCGCGGGCATCCGCGCCGAGGCCATCCTCGCCAGCCCGCCGGCCGGTCAGACGGGACGGCACGCGCGGCCGTTCGTCCTGGCCCGGTGGAACGCGTACAGCGACACGGCGGCCTTCAACATCCACCGGCCGCTGATCAACGGGTCCGGGTTCCTCGCCAGCTCGCACCACCTGCTGAAGGTCGGCGACCCCAGCAACCCGGACATCTTCATCACCTACGGCAACCGGTACGACTACAGCCACCGGCCCACCCGCGGCGTGCTGTTCAAGGAGCCGCTCGCCGCCACCTGGACCGCCACCGTGACGAAGCAGCTCTACGACTCGGGCCACTACGACCAGGCCAACCCGAGCAGCATCGAGCGGGAGCGGGACTGGTACTGGACGCTCGGGTTCAACGTGAACGCGAACTCCGCGGACTACGCGAAGCTCCAGATCGTCCGTAGCCAGCGCGCCGATTTCTGACGCCCGAGGTTACGACCGCAGCCGGCGTGCCGCCGTCGCGAAGTTCGCGAGGGCGGCCCGGTAGAAGCTCGGCCCGTAGGACACCCTCGCCACGCCTGCCGCCCGCAGCGTGGCGAGGTCGAGCTCGTCCGAGGTGTTGCCGTTGATCGGGGCGGGCACCTCGGCGACCAGGGCGGTGATGGTGTGCCGGTCGCGTACCCCGATGGGGTAGACACAGTCCGCGCCGGCGGCGCGATAGAGCCGGCCGCGCCGGATCGCCTCGGCGAGCCGGTCCGGTTCCGGGATCCCGCGGTCCGGCAGGAACGTGTCCACCCGGGCGTTGAGCACCAGCGGCACGCCCGCGTCGGAGGCGGCGGCGCGAACCGCGGCCAGCCACTCGGCGTGTGCCTCCGCGCCGGCCAGGCCGCCGGTGCGGTGGTCGGTGTCCTCCAGATTGCAGCCGGCCACCTCGATCTCCAGCAGCCGGTTCACGAGTTCGCGCGGCCGCAGCCCGTACCCGGCTTCGGCGTCGATCGTGACCGGGACCGGCACCGCCCGGGCGATCCGGCCGGCCGCCGCGAACATCTCCTGCCACGGCGCGCCCTCGCCGTCGTCGTATCCGAGCATCGCGGCGATCGCGGCGCTCGTGGTCGCGACCGCCGGGAACCCGGCCTCGGCCACGACCGTCGCGCTGGCCACGTCCCAGGCGTTGGGCAGGACGAGCATCTCGCCGCTGTGCAGTGCGCGGAGTTTCTCAGCGCGGGCTGTGATGTCCATGGGTGGTTTCCCTCTCTGCGGCGGTCTCGGCGGGTTTGAGGAAGCTGGTCGCCCAGGCCACCGGGATGGCGGCCACGGCGATGATCAGGGCGGCGACGACGGCCGCGGAGACGTCGAAGGCGCCGAGCGCCACGCCGCCGGCGAACGAGCCCGATGCGATGCCGATGTTGGCCGCGGAGGCGGGCAGCGACTGGGCGAACGCGCCGCCGGGACCGGCCAGGCTGATCACGCGGTACTGCATCGACGGGGCCATCGCCATGCCGAACAGGCCGGTGCCGAACAGCGCCAGCGCCACCAGGACCGCGAACGAACCCCCCAGCAGCAGCGCCAGCAGGCAGCCGGCGACGCCGATCGAGGCGACGACGAGGGTACGGGCGGCGTCGGCGTCCGCGAAGCGGCCACCGCCGAACGAGCCGACTGCGGTGGCCAGTCCGTACGCCAGCAGGAACACGCTGATCGCCGCGCCGGAGACACCGGTGACCGTCTGCAGGAACGGCACGATGTAGGTCAGTGCCGCGTAGACCGACGCGAACACCAGGACGGTCAGCGCGAGGATCGCCAGTACCGGTGGCGCGAACGCGTGCCGGACCTGGCTGCCCGCGCCGCCGCCGCTGCTCGGCACCGACGGCACCAGCAGCAGCGTGGCGACGAGCGCCAGCGCGGCCAGGACCGCGGCGGCGGTGAACGAGCCGCGCCAGCCGAGGGCCTGTCCGGCGAGCGTTCCGAGCGGCACGCCCAGCGCACCGGAGACGGTCACCCCGGAGATCACCACGGCGATCGCCCGGCCCATCCGTTCCGGCGGGACGACCGCGGCGCCCGCGGCGAACGCGGCCGCGATGAACACGCCCTGGAACGCGCCGGTGGCCGTGCGAGCGATCAGGAACAGGGCGTAGTCGCTGGTCAGCACGGTGATCAGGGTGGTCACCACGAACAGCGCGAGCATCGCCGCCAGCAGTGTCCGCTTGTTGAACCGGATGGTCAGGGCGGTCAGCAGCGGGCCGCCGATGGCGAGGCCGAGCGCGTACGCGGTCACCAGCGTGCCGGCCGCCGGGATGGAGACCCGCAGGTCGGTGGCGACGAGGTCGAGGACGCCGACGATGAGCAGTTCGGTGCTGCCCATCACGAACATGCCGAGGAAGAGCGTGGCCAGGGCGGGCATCAGGCAGCGACCGTGTGCGCCAGGCCGAACAGCGGCACGAGGCTGGTGTCGTGGAACGCGGTGATCCGGGCGATGCGGGACCCGCTCAGCGTCAGCACCTCGACCCCGTGCGCCTCGTAGTGATCACCGCGGCGCAGGTAGGCGACCGCCGTGGGCTGGCCGTTGGCGCGGGTGGTGACCATCCGCCAGCGGTCCGGGCGCAGCACCCGCGCGGCCAGGAAGCCGACCACGGCCGTCCGGCCGGTGAACCAGGTCGGGATCGGCGGCATCTCCAGCTCGACGTCCGCGCGCAGCAGGCCGACCAGGGCGTCCGGGTCGGCCCGGGTGAACGCGTCGACGTAGCCGTCGAGCAGCGCCCGCTGGGTCTCCTCGGCCGGTTCGGCCAGGTCGTCCTGGACCGGGCGGGCCTCGGCGAGGCCGGCCCGGGCACGGCGCAGCGTGCTCTCGACCGCGGCCGGTGTGGTGTCGAGCATCGCGGCCACCTCGGCGGTCCGGAACGCGAGCACGTCCCGCAGGGTCAGCACGGCCCGCTGCCGGGCCGGCAGCAGTTGCAGCGCGGCGATGAACGCCAGCCGTACGCCGCTGCGGCCGGCCACGATCGTGGCCGGGTCGTCGGCGCCGAACAGCGCGTCGGGCGCCGGCTGCAGCCACGGCACGGTCGGGTCGGCGGGCCGCAGGGCCACCCGGTGGTCGTCGGACGGCGCGCCCAGCCCGGACGGCAGCGGCCGCCGGGAGCGGGACTCCAGCGCGGTCAGGCACGCCATGGTGGCGATCCGATAGAGCCATCGTCGCAGCGAGGAGCGGCCCTCGAAGCTGTCGAAGGCCCGCCAGGCCCGCAGGTAGGTCTCCTGCACCAGGTCCTCGGCATCGTGGACGGACCCGAGGATCCGGTAGCAGTGCGCGAGCAACTCGGGCCGGAACGGTTCGGACAGGGCGGCAAATTCGGCGTCGGACGGCATCGCGGCCTCTCTTGACGGGCGTACGCATCGATATCCAGACCACCGGCCGCAGGGAAACCGGTCGCCGGCGTCGGGTCTGTGACGCGGCGCACACCGCAGTTCGCTTCGGCGCAACGGCGAACTCACGCCGTGGACCGCAGGCGGTCACCCTTCCCTGATGGGGTCATGGCGCCTACTGTCCACTGTGGGCTTATGGAGGTTTGTCTATGTCTTTCCCGGTAACCCGCCGTGCGCTGCTCGGCGCTGCCGCCGCCGGCGCGATCCTGGCGCTGCCCGTCGCGGCACGCGCCGCCGAGCCGGCCGCTTTCGCCGCCTTCCGCCTCGTCCGGTCCCAGCCGGGCGAGCCGAGCGTGCCGGAGATCGTGCTGCCGGCGGGTTATCAGTTCGTCCCGGGCGCGAAATACCATAACCCCAGCCGCGCCGACTACTACACGTTCGTCACCGGCCCCAGCAGCGCCGAGGGCATCGAGGTCGAGGCCTACTGGCCGGACGTGCCGGTGAAGGCGGTGGTGTACCTGGACAGCCGGCTCGCCATCCGGCCGGATCCCGCCGACCCGCACCGTTTCCGCTTCACGCTCCCGATCACCCGGACGACGGCCAGCGCCAACCAGCCGACCATCCAGATCTGGAGCTATCTGGACCAGTCGCCCGGCATGGAGTTCATCCTGGTGCACAACGACCCGGACCGGGCCGCCGGGCCGTGGCTGACCGTGCCGTGGCCGGCGAACGAGGTGAGGTCGCAGATCCACCAGGTGTTCGCCGCGCACACCATCCTGACCGCCTCCGGGCTGAAGGCCGCGGCCGCCGCCAAGGGGCACCGCTGGTTCGTCCAGGGCTTCGAGACCAACAACACGCTGCACACCGACAACCCGCCGCACTGGAACCTGAGCTACAACTCGGGCCCGAGCTTCAGCTACCCGACCCACAACTCGCACCTCTGGCTCAACAGCGAGGCCGACAACTTCTACAACGGCATGGACGTCACCGGTCTCGGCCGCCTCAAGCACTACGTGGGTGACCCGGCGCTGATCTACGACTTCGCGACCGATGCCAACGGCGGTCGTGGCGACCTGGTCGCCACCCTGACCATCCGCGCCGACGGCGGCGTCGACATCGCCCCGCCCACCGGCCCGGTCTACGCGATCGCGGCCGGCCGGGACGGCACCCTCCTCCAGGAGGTCACCGTGCTGCGCGACGGTCAGGCGTGGTTGCGCATCGAGACCGAGGATCGGTACGACCGGGGCAAGACCACCGTGCGGACCACCGGCCTGCAGGCGGACGTGCCGAGAAGGAGTGTGCAGGTGTACCGCTACGACCCGCTGACCGGGGCGCTTCTGCCCGGGAGCTGACGCGGGCTCGTCACGGGGCGCCGACCGGCCGGGTGCCGGCGCGAACCAGCGCCGCGGTGCCGTCGGCATCGAGCGGGCAGTGGGTGCCGGTGAAGATGCTGGCGGCGCACAGGTTGCCGTGCGTGCACAGCGAGCGGGCCGCCGGGTCGCGCCGTAGCCGGTTGATCAGATCCGGCTCCCGCAGCAGCGCCCGTGCCATCGCGACGTAGTCGAAACCGTCCCGCATGGCCGTCCGCATGCCGTCCAGGTCGGTGACGCCACCGAGCAGGATCAGCGGCATCGACAGCTCGCGGCGGAACCGCAGGGCGTGGTCGCGGAAGTACAGCGGCTCGTACGGATAGTGGCGGAAGAACCGGCGGCCGAACAGCCGGATGCCGGGCCGCACCCAGGGCGGCAGCGCGCCGGCCATCGCGCGCAGCGGTACGTCGCCGCGGAACAGGTACATCGGGTTGAGCAGCGACGACCCGCCGGTCAGCTCCAGGGCGTCCAGATGCCCGTCGGCCTGCAGCGTCCGCGCGAACGGGATCGACTCGTCGAGCCAGAAGCCGCCGCGCACCCCGTCGGCCATGTTCAGCTTGGCGAGGACGGCGACGTCGTCCCCGACGGCCCGTTTGACGGCGGCGAGGATGCGACGCGGGAAATCGGCGCGGCGGGCCGGGCTGCCGCCGAACTCGTCGCGGCGCCGGTTGAGCTTCGGCGACAGGAACGCCCCGGCCAGGTACGTGTGCCCGAGGTGGACCTCGACCGCGTCGAAGCCGACGTCACGTGCGGCGATCGCGGCCCGGGCGTGGGCGTCCACGACCCGCTGGAGGTCGGCCCGGCTCGCGGTCCGGTCGAAGCTCAGCGACAGCGGGTTGAAGCGCCTCGAGGGCGCCAGCGACGGCGACCCGGTCGAGCGGGAGTTCGCCAGCGGGCCGGCGTGCCCGATCTGCGCGCTGATCCGGGCGCCGGTGCCGTGCACGGCCTCGGTGAGCCGGCGCAGCCCGGGCAGCGCCGCGGGCTGCCAGTGGATCTGCCCGCGCTGGATGCGGCCCTCGGGGGAGACCGCGAGGAAGGCGACGGTTGTCATGCCGGCCCCGCCGCGCCCCACGGCGGTGTGGTACTCGATCAGCCGGGGGGTGACCAGGCCGTCGGGCGTCGCCCCCTCGAAGGTGGCGGACTTGATGACGCGATTGCGCAGGCTGACCGGCCCGAGGGTGGCCGGAGCCAGCGGGTCAGCGGCGGTCATCCCCCCATTGTGGGCGCGGACCGGGCCGGTCCGCGCCCCTCAATGCATCGATCAGGGCAGATCGATCGGGCGCAGCACCCGGTCGATGCCGTGTGCGATCTGCTTGTTGCCCTTGTTGATGTCGAAACGGATCACCCGCGGGTCGCGGTCGCTGCGGTCCGCGTCGATCAGCTTGACCCGCTTCCACCAGTGGCCGTACACGTCGACCTTGACGGTGCCGCCGCCCGCGGTGGTGAGCTTCGCGCCGTCGGACTTGAGCGCGGCCTTGCGGTCGATCGTCGCGCCCGGCACGACGTGGTAGAGCAGGACCGCCTCGACGGTGTCGATGCCCAGGCCCGCCACCGCGGTGAAGGTCTTCTTCTCGCTGGGCAGCCGGCTGTCCTGCAGGTCGGCGACCAGCTTCTGGAAGGCCCGGTCGGTCGGGATGAACGCGGTCAGCGCGGTCTTGCCGTCGGCGAGCACACCGACCGGGCTGCCCGGCTTGGCCTTCAGCACCGCCTGCACGGCCGCGGCCAGGATGTCGTAGTCGTGGCCGTTGCGGTCGAAGCCGCTCTTGTCCGCCGTGAGCACGGCGGCCAGGGACTTGGTCTTGAGCGGCTTCTTGCCGTGCGCGGCGGCCGGCGCGGCGGAGAGGGCGGAGGCGACGATGGCGGCGGTGGCCACGGCGGCGGCGCGCTTGCCCAGTCGGGTGATCCTCATTGTCGAGCGTCCTTTCCGGTACGGGATGGTGGCTGCGGTGCCACCACCCCGTCCTTCGCTCGCGTCGCCGCGTTTGGATGCGGCTATGAGGTGAGAGTTCCGCGCAGCAGGCTGCGGCCCGAATGGGTGGCGTCGCCGTCGTGCGGTTCGTCGCTGACGTCGACCAGGCGGAACCGGTTCAGATCGGTGCCCGGCGGCACCGGCAGCACGGCCTCCGCCCGGTCCGCCCGGTCCGGCAGGTTGCCGACGGCCACCATCTTCGTCGGGTCGTCCGGGTCGAGCAGCCACACCTCGTGGAAGCCGCTGGTCAGCGGCAGATCGCGCACGTCGATGCGCATCTGCCCGTCGGCGAACACCTGCACGTCGCCGCCCGCGGTCGGCGGCACCGTCTCCAGCGGGGTGAGCGTCGCCCGGGCCGTCGCCTCACCGGGCGCGGGCCGGGAGACGAGGCGATCGACCGCGAGGGTGCCGGCCACCGCGAGCACCGCGGCCGCGGCGGCGCTGATCGCCGGCAGCAGCCAGCGGGAACGCGTACGCCGGGCCCGCTGCCGCCGCTCGGTCAGGTCGGCGACCGGCGCCGGCGGAGCCACCGGTGCTGCCGGTGCTGCCGGTGCTGGCGGGGCGATCGGCGCCGGTGGGGCCGCGATGCCGGCCTCGATGGCCCGCCAGACGTGCTCCGGCGGCGGGGGCAGGTCCCGCAGGTCCTGCACCTGTGAGCCGATGTCGGCGACGCCGCGCAGCGACTCCATCTCGTGCCGGCAGGCGGCACAGTGTACGAGGTGATCCGCCTCGCTCAGCTGCTCATCTTCCTCAGAGAGCGCGAGAAGGACCAGCCGATCGGGATCCAGATGCTGCACCGTCCACCTCCCAACGACGTCGCAGGTTCGCCATTCCTCGTCGGATGTGGCTCTTGACCGTTCCGAGTGGCAGCCCGGTGGCTGCCGCTATCTGTGGATGGGTCAGGTCGTCGAAGAACGCCATCTCCAGTGTGCGTCGCTGTTCGTCGGGCAACCGGCTCAACTCGTCGGCGACCACCAGCCGGTCCACGATCCGCTCCGGAGTCTCGCCGGTGTCCACGGGCGGCTGCTGCGCCCGTACGGTCGCGGTGTTGCGATCGTCTCGCGCTGCCGAGCGCAAGCGGTCGACGGCCTTGCGCCGGGCGATCCCCAGCAGCCAGCCGAGGATCGTGCCGCGCTGCGGATCGAAACCGTCCCGGCCGTTCCAGGCTGCCACGAACGTCAGCTGGGTGACGTCCTCGGCGTCCGCCCGATTGCCCAGCAGCCGCTGGGCCAGGTAGAGCACGGCCGCGCCGTGCCGGTCATAAGCGGTGCGTAAAGCCTTCTCGTCGCCGGCGCGTAACCGCTCGGCGAGCTCGTCGTCGGAGCTCATCGCCCTCCTTCCCGCACATCGATTCTCCGGTCCTCGGTCTCGGTTTTCCGCCGGCTGCATCCATCCGTGGTCGCCGGTGCGAAGGACCGGGCGTAACCGAATCCATGACGATCAGCTGGAGGAGATTCGATGAGCATTCTGCCTCTCCGCCGTACGGCCGCCGTCGCCGCGGTGTCCATGCTCGCGCTCGGCACGGTCGGGGCACTCGGCGCCTCGCCGGCCTACGCCCGGGCGAACTCGCAGGTATCGGTCGTGCACGGCATCCCGGGCCAGCCGGTGGACGTCTACGTCAACGGCGAGAAGACCATCCCGGACTTCCAGCCGGGCAAGGTCGCCGGCCCGCTCAGCCTGCCCGCCGGGCAGTACGACATCGCGCTGACCAAGCCCGGCGCGGCGATCGGTGACGCGCTGCTAACCGTGGACAACGCCGAGGTGCCCGGTGACGCCAACATCAGCCTGGTGGCGCACCTGAACGCGTCCGGGGAGCCGACGCTGACGCCGTTCGCCAACGACACCGCGAAGCTGGACGCCGGCAAGACCCGGCTGATCGTGCGGCACACCGCGGCCGCGCCCGCCGTGGACATCCGCGCCGGTGGCGAGCCGGTGTTCGAGGGTGTGACCAACGGCAAGGAGGGCAAGGCCGACCTGGACGCCGGCAGCGTCTCCGCCGACGTGGTGCTCGCCGGCACCGACACCCGGGTGCTCGGCCCGGCCGACCTGGACCTGGCCGAGGGCACCGCGACGATCGTCTACGCGGTCGGCTCGGCCGAGGACGAGACGCTCGACATCGTGTCGCAGAGCATCAAGGGCCTGCACTCCGCGCCGGGCGGCGTGCCCAGCGGTGACGGCGGCCGGGCCGACAGCGGGGCCCCGCTGCCCTGGTACGGCGTCGGCGCGGTCGGCATCCTGCTCGCGATGTTCGGCCTCGCCCGGCTGGCGTTCGCCCGCCGGTGACCCCCGCACGGCAGGACGGCACGTCCCGGCGCTCGCCGGGACGTGCCGCGGGCGTTCAGCCCTGGTCCGTGGGGAACGGCGCGGCGATCTGGGCGGCGAGGTGCCCGGCGCCGTACCCGTTGTCGATGTTGACCACGGCGACGCCCGGCGCGCAGGCGTTCAGCATGGTCAGCAGTGGGGCCAGGCCGCCGAAGGCGGCGCCGTAACCGACCGAGGTCGGTACCGCGACCACCGGCGCCGCCACCAGCCCGGCGACGACGCTGGGCAGCGCGCCGTCCATGCCGGCGGCCACCACGATCGCGCGGGCGCGGCGCAGCAGGTCCAGCCGGCGCAGCACGCGGTGCAGGCCGGCCACCCCGACGTCGACGACCAGTTCGGTACGACGGCCCAGAAACCGTGCCGTGTGCAGCGCCTCCCGGGCGACCGGCAGGTCCGAGGTGCCGGCCGCGGCCACCACCACCAGCCCGCCGTCGGGTTCCGGCGGCTCCGGCGGCCAGGCCAGCAGGGCCGCGTCGGTGTCGTGGAAGGCGTCCGGCAGCTCCGACAGCACCGCCTTGGCGTGCTCCGGCCCGGCCCGGGTGAACAGCGTGACCACGTCCGGCCGGGCGCGCACGGCGGCCGCGATGGCGGCGACCTGCTCGGGTGTCTTGCCGGCGCAGTAGACCGCCTCCGGGTAGCCGCGGCGTGCCGTCCGGTCCAGGTCGAGCTCGGCGAACGGCAGCTCGTCAGGCATGGGTGGCCGTGACCAGCGGGAGGGTGAAGGCGCCCGACTGCACCCCGGCCAGGTCGACGGCGGCGAAGCGGAAACCGGCGGCCACCACGGCGTCGCGGACCCTGCCGCGCACCGGGTCGGTGACCGCCCGCAGCAGGTCCCCGGGCGGCAGCTCGATCCGGGCGAGTTCGCCGTGGTGGCGTACCCGCAGCTCGGTGAAGCCCAGCCGGCGCAGGCCGGCCTCGGCCTGCTCGATCTGGCGCAGCTTGGCCGGGGTGACATCGGTGAAGTGCGGGATGCGCGAGGCCAGGCAGGGCGCCGCCGGTTTGTCGGCGCAGGGCAGCCCGAGCGCGTGGGCGATGCCGCGCACCCCGGCCTTGCCGATCCCGGCGTCCGCGAGCGGCCGCAGCACCCGGTGGGCGACCGCGGCGCGCGCCCCGGGACGGTCCGGCCGGCGGGCGTCGTCGGCGTTCTCCCCGTAGGCCACGGCGTCCAGCCGGTACGCGGTGACGACCTCGTCGCTGATCCGGGTGAACAGCTCGTCCTTGCAGTGGAAGCACCGGTCCGGCCCGTTCGCCCGGTACGCGGCCAGGTCCTGCTCGTGGGTGGTGACCTCGACGAGCGGGACGCCGATGTGCCGGGCGACCTCGTGCGCGGCGGTCCGCTCGTCGGCGGCGAGGCTGGGCGAGACCCCGAGGATCCCGATCACCCGGTCGGCGCCCAGAGCGCGGGTGGCCAGCGCCAGCAGCACCGAGGAGTCGACGCCCCCGGAGAAGGCGACGCCGAGGCGGCCGATCCCGGCCAGCCGGTCGGTCACACCGGTCGTGTCAATCATCGTGGTCCCCTTCGGCGTCGCTGATTCCCCGGCAACCGGTTGCCGGGGGTAGGGCTGGTGACTAGCGTCGGTTCGTGGTGAAACGGCCGACCATCGACGACGTCGCCAGGGCGGCCGGCGTCGCGCCGTCGACGGTGTCGCGGGCCTTCTCCCGTCCCGGCCGGGTCAGCTTCGAGACCAGCGAGCGCATCCACCGGGTCGCCGCCGAGCTGGGGTACCGCACGACCTCCCTGGCCCGCGCGCTGCCCAGCGGGCAGACGTCGATGATCGCGCTGGCGATCTCGGACATCACCAACCCGTTCTACAACGAAATCATCCGGGGTGCTCAGGTGGCCGCGTCCGAGGCCGGATACACGATCCTGCTCGCCGACACCCAGGAGTCCGGCGTCCGCGAGCGGGCGGCGCTGGACCGGGCCGCGTCGACGGTCGAGGGCATCGTGCTGGCCACGACCCGGATGTCCGACTCGGCGATCCGCATGACGGCGAAGAGCCGTCCGGTGATCGTGCTCAACCGGGCGGTCACCGATGTGCCGTCGGTGGTCACCGACAACCCGCGCGGGGTACGCCGGGCGGTGGAGCACCTCGCCGAGCTCGGCCATCAGCGGATCACCTACCTGGCCGGCCCGGAAGCCTCCTGGGCGGACGGCATGCGCTGGCGCTCGCTGCTGGAGACCGTGACCGAGCTCGACCTGCACGCCCGCCGGCTCGGCCCCTTCCCGCCGACCGTGGCGGGCGGCGCCCGCGCGGCGGCCGAGTTCGCACCGCACCCCACCTCCGCGGTGATCGCCTACAACGACCTGATGGCCATCGGCGCGATCCGGGCGCTGACCTCGATGGGCGCGCGGATCCCGCAGGAGGTCAGCGTGATCGGGTTCGACAACATCTTCGCCGCCGAGCTGGTCACCCCGCCGCTGACCACGGTCGCCGCGCCGCTGGCCGCGATGGGCCGGACCGCGGTCGGCAACCTGCTCGCCATCGTGCGCGGCGCGCGGCCCAGCAACCCGGCGCCCGTCACCCTGCCGTGCCAGCTCGTGGTCCGCCGGTCGACCGCTCACCGCAGGCGGTACAGGACCTCGCCGGCCTGGGCCACGACCAGCGTGTCCGGCTCGGCGGCCAGCGCGTCCAGATCCACCGACGCCGGGTCGAGATAGTCCAGGTTCGCTGCGCGAACCACCTCTTCCGGGATGCCGGTCGCCAGCGTCACGGTCACCCGGCCACGTTCGCCGAGCACCGGATCGTACGTGCCGGCGCCGCGCAGGTGGGTGGAGTGCGCGAGCACACCCCAGTGGTGGTGCGCGAACCGGTCCCACTGCTTCAGGAAGTAGTCGCGGCAGTGGTAGCCGATCTGCTCGATCTCCGGGTGCATCGCCGCGATCCGGGTGATGTGCGGGGCGTAGACGATCACCTGACCGCCGTCGGCGACCACCGGCTCGACCTTGTAGAAGCCCTTCGCGCCGGTCCACATGTCGTCGTACTTGACCGGCACCACGGAGACGACCCGGCGCACCGGGGCGTCCAGATATCGCACGTGGGTCTGCGCGGACACGTCGGCACACGACGCCCACGCGGCCTCGGGCGAGCCGAACGACAGCGCGTAGAGGCCGCCGGTGCCGGACTGCACCACCAGGCACAGGGCCAGGCGCCGGCTCGGGATCAGGGAGGCCGCCTGGTCGATCAGCGCGCGGACCGGGGTGATGCCGCGGGTGCCGATGATGTCGGCGCTGGTGATCAGGGCGCCCAGCCAGTGCGAGAAGTCGATGATCTCCTGTCCCGCGACGCCCGGGAAGAAGTACTTGTTGCCGCCGGAGAAGCCGACCACCTCGTGCGGGAAGACCGGGCCGATCACCAGGCACACGTCGTGCTCGACCACCGCCCGGTTGAGCGCCACCCGGACCGGCTGCTTCAGGCGGCCCTCGGACAGCTCGGCGACCCGGTCCGCGTCGATCTCGCCGAGCGACACGAACGTCTCGGGCTTCCACCACTCGTGGTTGAGGACGGTCCAGCCGGCGTACGGGCCGCCCAGGTAGGCCAGCAGCTGCGCCGGGCCCATCGCGGCGTGCGTGCCGAGGGCCACCAGCACGGTCACCCGGGTGGCGCGGCCGGCGAGCGCCCGGTGCACCTCGCCGAGCAGCAGCGGCATCGGACAGGTGCGGGTGGCGTCGGGAACGATCACGCAGACGCTGCGGCCGTCGAGGTCCGCGCCGGCCAATGAGCGGGCCACGAACTCGCGCACCTGGGCCTCGTCGAGTATGTCGTGAGGGCCGCCCAACGTTTCGGTCATACCTGCACCCTCCGCCGGGCCGGGAGCCGGGCGCAAGTACGCGAGGCAAGACATGGCAACGGATTGCCGCCGGTGTGTCCCCGGGACCACCCTGGAGCCATGGCGTCCGTGAACGCACCCCTCAGCCTGCACCCGGACCGGCTCCTGCCACCCGACCCGGAGGTGCGACCGATCGCCCGCCGGCTCTACGCGGCGGTCCGGGACCTGCCCATCGTCTCGCCGCACGGGCACGTCGACGCGCGGATGCTCGTCGCCGACCAGCCGTTCGCCGACCCGGCCCACCTGCTGCTGCAGCCCGACCACTACGTCACCCGGCTGCTGCACGCCGCCGGGGTGCCGCTCGCGGACCTGGGCGTGGGCAGCGGGCCGCTGCCCGAGGACCGGGCCCGCGCGGCCTGGCGGCTGCTCTGCGCGAACTGGCAGGTGCTGCGCGGCACCCCGGTGCGGTTCTGGTTCGACACCGAGCTCGCCGACATCTTCGGGGTCACCGAGCGGCCCGGCGCGGCGAACGCCGACGCCCTCTACGACCAGATCTCGGCGGCCCTGCGCGATCCGGCGTGCCGGCCGAAGGCGCTGCTCCAGCGGTTCGGCATCGAGTTCCTGGCCACCACCGACGACCCGGCCGACGACCTGGCGGCGCACGCCGCCCTCGCCGCCGACCCGGCGGTCACCACCCGGGTCGCCCCGACGTTTCGCCCGGACCGCTATCTGGAGCCCGCCTCGCCCGGCTGGGCCGGCGCCGTCGACCGCCTCGGCGAGGTCGCCGACGTCGACGTGGGCGACTACGACGGCTACCTGACCGCGCTGGCCGCGCGGCGGCGGTACTTCGTCGCGCACGGGGCGGTCTCCGCCGACCACGGGCACGCCGACGCGATCGCCGCGCCGCTCGATGCGGCCGTGGCCGCCGGCATCTACGCCCGCGCCCGCAAGGGCGAGGCCACCGAGGCGGAGGCGACGGCGTTCCGGCGCGCCATGATGCTGGAGATGGCCCGGATGTCCTGCGAGGACGGCCTGGTCATGACCCTGCACCCGGGCATCCACCGCAACCACCACCCGCCCACCCACGCCCGGTACGGGCCGGACACCGGCCACGACATCCCGGTCGCGGTCGAGTACACCCGGGCCCTGCAACCGCTGCTGGAGCGCTTCGGCACCCACCCGCGGCTGCACCTGGTGCTCTTCACCGTGGACGCCGACGTGCTCAGCCGCGAGATCGCCCCGCTGGCCGGCTTCTACCCGTCGGTCTACGCCGGGGCGCCGTGGTGGTTCCTGGACAACCCGACGGCGATCCGCGAGTTCCACGGCGCGGTGACCGAGATCGCCGGGCTGAGCCGGCTGTCCGGGTTCATCGACGACACCCGCGCGTTCTGCTCCATCCCGGCCCGCCACGACATGTCCCGCCGGCTCGACGCCGGTTTCCTCGCCCGGCTGGTGGCCGAGCACCGCCTCGACGAGGACGAGGCCACCGACAGCCTGATCGACCTGGTCAGCACACAGCCCCGAAAGGTCTTCAAGATATGACCGCCGCCCGCCTGACCCGCACCGGCGGCGCGCCGCCGGTCCGCATCGTCCACCTCGGGCTCGGCAACTTCTTCCGCGCGCACCAGGCCTGGTACACCGCCGCCGCGCCGGACGCCGCCGAGTGGGGGATCGCCGCGTTCACCGGCCGCTCGGCGCGGCTCGCCGCGGCGCTGACCGGCCAGGACGGGCTCTACACGCTGGTGGTGCGGGCCGCGGACGGCGACCACTGCCAGGTCGTCGGCAGCGTGGCCGCCGCGCATCCGGGCATGGACCTGGACGCCTGGTACGACTACCTGGCCCGGCCCGAGGTCCGCATCGTCACGCTGACCGTCACCGAGGCCGCCTACCTGCGCGGGGCCGACAGCGGGCTGGACGCCGACCTGGCGGCCCTGCGGTCGGACCGGCGTGCGGCCGTGACCACCGTGCCGGCCCGCCTGGTCGCCGGGCTCGCGGCACGCCGGGCGGCCGGCGCCGGGCCGCTCACCGTCGTGCCGTGCGACAACCTGCCGGACAACGGCGCGGTCGTCGCCCGGGTGGTCACCGAGTTCGCCGAACGGGTCGATCCGGGCCTCGGCGGGTGGATCCGGGACACCGTCTCGTTCGTCACGACCATGGTCGACCGGATCACCCCGGCCACCACCGACGACGACGTGCGCGCGGTCGCCGAGCTGACCGGGCGGGCCGACGCGGCGCCGGTGGTCACCGAGCCGTACGCGGAGTGGGTGCTCCGGGGTGACTTCCCCGGCGGGCGGCCGGCCTGGCACGCGGCGGGCGCCCGGTTCGTCGCCGACGTCACGCCGTACGAGCAGCGCAAACTGTGGCTGCTCAACGGCGGGCACTCGCTGCTCGCGTACGCCGGCAGTGCTCTCGGTCTGGAGAGCGTCGCGCAGGCTGTCACCGATCCGCGCTGCCGGCCGTGGCTGGAGCAGTGGTGGGACGAGGCGGCCGGGCACCTGACCCTGCCGGCCGGGGAGATCGCCGATTACCGTGCGGCGCTGGTCGACCGGTGGTCGAACCCGCGCATCCAGCACCGGCTGGCGCAGATCGCCGCTGACGGGTCGGTGAAGCTGCCCGTACGCATCCTGCCGGTCCTGCGTGCGGAACGTGCCGCCGGCCGGATGCCGGCCGGCGCGGTCCGGGCCGTGGCGGCCTGGATCGCGCATCTGCGCGGGTCCGGCGCGCCGGTGCGCG
>NZ_JBEZZB010000091.1:9157-41931 GCF_040638955.1 Actinoplanes sp. NPDC024001 | reverse complement strand
GCATCAGCGTCAGGAAGCCCAGCGCGGCGCCGATGAAGACCTGCAGCGCCGCGCTGGCGATCAGGTCACGGGTCTCCAGCGACGGCACCGTCTGGGGCCGGCTCGGGTGTGCCGCGCACGATGGCGGCCAGCACGGAGCCGAGGACGCCGGCGCCGCTCGCGGTCATCGCCGCCCAGTACGGCGTGAGGTCGATCGCCGTCGACGAGCCGGGGCCCGCGATCAGGTAGGCGACCGTGAGCAGGGCGGGCCCGGCCAGCCCGGTGAGCGCGACCGCGAACAGCGACATCTGCCGGCCCCGGGCCACCCAGCCGAGCACCAGGCCGGCGAGCAGGGAGAGCGTCGGCATGGTGAGGAACGGGGTGTGCTCGGCGATGGCCGGCGGGATCAGGCTGCCGTCGAGCACGCCGAGCCGCACCGCGGCCGGGGTTCGGCCGGGCAGCAGCGACGGCGCGACGGAGACGAGCCCCACCGTCCACACCAGAACGGTCAGCGCGGCCAGGTTCCACCGGGCCACCGCCTTGGCGGCGGCCGCCCAGGCGGCGAAGATGCCCGCCGCGGCGCCGAGGGCGGCGCAGATCCCGATGACCAGCACCGGCTGGACGCCGTCGACCTGCGCGGACCGGGCCGGCTGCATGGTCAGCGGAAGCACCGCCAGTGCTCCGGCGCCCGCCGCGAGACCCATCGCGAGTGCCCCGCCGGGACCCACCGGCTGCGGGCGCCACCTGGGGCGGAAGCCGGTGCCGATGATCGCGGCGACCGCCGCGGCGGTCATCGTGATCCATGCGACCCAGGCGAGCTGTGACGTCCACTGATCACGCAGGGTGATGTCGAGGTCCTGGTCGAGTCGCACTATGCCGAGCCCGTAGGCGATGCCGAGCTGGCCGGCCCCGACCACGGCCGCTGCCGTGAATGTCGTGGCCAACAGCTTCACCCAGCTCCGAAATGCCATGCCGGGCACGTTACGGAATGGGTCGTGCGGCGCGCCAGTCCGGTGCCCGCTTCTTAAGGGAGCCTAAAGTCGCGCCTCCGCATATTCACCACACAGAGTGACTTCGAGGCGACGTACGGAATATTTGCCAGCGCGACCGTCCGCAGTGGACACTACCCCCGCACGGACAATGAGTCCGTCGCCTCCCGGCAAACCTTGCGAACGTGAGACGCCAGTCAAAAACCGAGGTTGCGGGACGGAAGTCCCACATAGTGGTTGGAATCGTGATGGTGTTCGGTGACCGCGACATCACGGACGGTTGCGCGTGACGCATTCGCGCACGTCAACGTCGTGGGAGCGAGCGGGTTCGGCTCTCCCGCGCGGTTATCACCTGGACAGCGGTGGCCTTACCGGGAGGTTCCAGGCTTCCCAAACGCACCGGCGTTCTGGTGAAATCGCCGCCGTGCCGAAAACGGCGCGGGCTTTGCTGCGGGCACCGGACGGGGCCGGACCGCAGTTTCCGGCGAGCCGGCTGACCGTGAAGGAGTTGTCGTGAGCACGGGATCCTCGACCCTGGCTGCGCGACGTGGCGGCCTCCCGCGCCTGCGGGACGCGCGGATCCGGGCCAAGCTCGCGGCCCTGCTGTTCCTGCCGCTGGCGGCGGTGCTCGGGCTGGCGACCATCCGGCTGATCGACGTCGGCGAGCGCGCCGGTGACGCCTCCCGGGTGGCTGAGCTCGCCGAACTCGGCACCGACCTGTCGAACCTGACCCGGCTCCTGCACGACGAGCGGATGGCGGCTCTGGCGTACCTCGGTGCGCCGGAGACCGCGGCGACCGGGTTCCGGGAAGCCGTCAAGTCGGTGGACGCGCAGGCGCAAATCTTCCGGACCAACCGCTCGGTGATCGCTGAGGTGCCCGCCAAGGTCAACGACCGGCTCGCGGCGATCGAGCGGGAGCTGGGCGCCCTCGCCGAGATCCGGGCCGGAGTCGGCGAGCGGAACACCGCGGCCGTCGCCGAGGTCGCCCAGCGGTACAGCGCGACCCTGGCCGGCCTGGCCGGGTACGACACGGCGCTGAGCCAGATCGCCGAGCCCGGCGTGGTCGCCGACAACCTGCGCGCGCTGGCCGTCTTCACCAAGGCCGAGGCCGCCGCGGCGGAGCAGGCCGCGGTCACCTACGTGGCCCGGGTGACCGGCGACGCCGGCGCGGAACGGCAGCGGGCGCTCGTCGCGGCGCAGGCGATCCGGACCGACGCGCTCGCCGATTTCCGCGCGATCGCCGCCGCCCGCCAGGTCGCCCTGGTCGACGCGGCGTTCGGCGACGAGACCCTGGCCGGGGCGGACGCCCTCGCGACCCGGCTCACCGGGCCGGCCGCGGTCGCGCCGACCGAGATCGCCGCCGCCTTCACCGACGTCATCGAGCTGTTCCGCGGTGTGGAGCGGCAACTCGAGTCGCAGGCCGTGGCGGCCGCGGAGGACGGCAGCAAGAGCAGCTCGCAGCGGGCCACCCTGGAGTTCGTCCTCGTCCTGCTGATCCTGATCACGGCCGTCGCCCTGGCCTTCTATCTGGGGCGTGCCCTGCACCTGGCGGTCCGCCGGCTGCGCGAGGGCGCCCTGGCGGTGGCCCACCGGGATCTGCCCGAAGCCGTCAACCGGCTGCAGGACGCGGAGAACCTCGGCGAGGGCGGCGTGGACCGGATCATCGCGCAGACCCGGGACCCGATCCGGGTCACCGACCGCGACGAGTTCGGCCAGGTCGCCGAGGCGTTCAACATGGTGCACCGGGAAGCCATCCGGGTCGCCGCCGAACAGGCCGCGCTGCGGACGAGCGTGTCGACGATGTTCCTCAGCCTGGCCCGGCGCAGCCAGTCCCTGGTCGACCGGATGATCGGCGAACTCGACCAGATCGAGCGCCTGGAGGAGGACCCGAAGCGGCTGGCCCGGCTCTTCGAGCTGGACCACCTCGCCACCCGGATGCGCCGCAACGACGAGAACCTGCTGGTGCTGGCGGGCGCCGAGGTCGGCGCCCCGCGGCGGGAGGACGCGCTGCTGATCGACGCGCTGCGCGCCGCCCAGTCCGAAGTGGAGCTTTACCACCGGATCGAGTTCGGCACGATCGACACCGACATCCTGATCGCCGCGGCCGCGGTCAACGACGTGGTACGCCTGATCGCCGAACTGCTCGACAACGCGACCCGGTTCTCCCCGCCGAACACCGTGGTGGTGGCACACGGCGGCCGGACCGGGGACCACGTTCTGGTCCAGGTGGAGGACCGCGGGCTCGGTATCTCCACCGACCAGATGGAACAGATCAACCGGCGGCTCGCCGAGCCCACCGAGGTGGACGTCTCGGCGTTCCGGCTGATGGGCTTCGCGGTCGTCGCCCGACTGGCCGCCCGGCACGGCATCGACGTCGAACTGCGGCCGAGCCTCGAGGGCGGCACGATCGCCGAGGTCGTGCTCCCGTCCGACATCGTGGTGATGCCCGGCGTGCCGGCCGCGCCGGCGCGAGCGGCGAGCTGGACCCGGCCGGGGCCGCCACCGGCCCGGATTCCGGAGCCGCGACCGCCGATCCGGTCCGCACCCGCACCCGCACCCGCATCCACGGCTGCGGCCACGCTCGCGGAGCCGGCGTTCCGGGCGCCGCGGCAGGCCGGCGCGCCACCGTCCGAACTGGATCTGCGGCCGACGCCGGACCGGCCGCCGCTGCCGTCGCGCAGCCCGAAGCCCGCGGAGACGACGGCCATGGCGGCCGCACCCGCCGGGGTCACCGCGCCGGCCGGGGTCACCGCACCGGGCTGGGAGGCGGCGGTGGCGGCGCTGCCGTCGCCGATCCAGGTGGAGATGCAGCACAGCTGGTTCACCGGTGGCGACGAGCCCGATCAGCGGGGCATGCCGACCGCCGGTTACGCACCGCCGCCGAGCGCGTCGCCGGTGTCGGCCGTGCCCGCCTCGAGCCCGCCGGCCTCCCCGCCGGCCTCCCCTCCACCGGTGCCGGCGCCTCCGGTTTCAGCGCCTCCGGTTTCGGTGCCTGCGGCCCCGCCGCCGGCGCCCGGCTCGGCGGGGGACGAGCGGTGGCGGACGGCGGCCGACGAGGGCTGGAACCGCGCCATGGCCGCCGCTGTCCCGCGCGACGGTGGCATCACACGATCCGGGCTACCGAAGCGGGTACCGCAGGCTCAACTCGTGCCCGGAGGGGTGCAGTCGCCACAGCGGGCACAGAACCGTCGGAGCCCCGACGAGGTGCGTGGACTGCTGTCCGCGTACCACCGAGGGGTGCAACGGGGGCGGACGGACGGCGTAGCCGATGCCGCCGCCGCGGCAACACGGGTTCCTAAGGAGAGCGAACAGTGACCAGGCCCCCCACCATGCATGACATGGGCTGGCTGCTCAGCAACTTTGCCGACAGCGTCGCCGGCATCGCGCACGTCATCGCGGTCTCGGCGGACGGCATCCTGCTGGCCTCGTCGCGGGATCTGCCAGGCGACCGTGCGGACCAGCTCGCCGCCATCACGTCCGGTGTGGTCAGTCTCACCGACGGTGCGTCTCGGATGTTCAGCGCGGGAAAGGTGCAACAGACCATCATCGAAATGGACAGCGGCTATCTTTTCCTGATGTCCATCAGCGACGGTTCCTCGATGGCCGTCCTGGCGGCGCGCAGCTGCGACGTCGGGCAGGTCGGCTATGAGATGGCCCTGCTGGTGGAGCGGGTCGGGGCGGCGTTGTCGCCGGCGGCGCGCGAGGCCGTCAGCCACTAGACGCCGGGGCTGGACCCTGGCGGAGACGAGGTGACCGCGACATGACAGAGCCGCACGATCCCCGGGGCAACCTGGTGCGGCCGTACGCGGTCACGCGCGGCCGGACCGAACCGATCAGGGACATCCCGATCGAGGCGGTTCTGATCGCCTCGGCGGCGGCCGTGCAGGAAGCGCGGTTCGCCGGACATGACAAGTACCGCATCGCCGTGCTGTGCGAGCCGAAGGCCCAATCACTGGCCGAACTCGCGGCGCTGACCCGGTTGCCGCTCGGCGTCACCCGGGTGATCGTCGCCGACATGGTCGCCGACGGGCTGTTACAGCTGCACAGTGCCGCTCCCCGGACGGGTTTCACGGAGCGGATGGATCTGCTGGGAAGGGTGTTGAGTGGACTTCGCAAGCTCTGAGCCGGTCGGGACGCGAACGGGGACGCATCCCATGGAGATCACCTCCGCGAAGATCGTCGTCGCCGGTGGTTTCGGCGTGGGCAAGACGACCCTGGTCGGGGCGGTCTCCGAGATCGAACCGCTGACCACCGAGGCCGTGATGACCGCGGCCGGAGTCGGCATCGACGACTCGTCGAAGGTGCCAGGCAAGGGCAGCACCACCGTGGCGATGGACTTCGGCCGGATCACCATGGCCGACGACCTCATCCTCTACCTGTTCGGCACACCAGGGCAGACCCGCTTCTGGTTCATGTGGGACGAGCTGATCCGGGGTGCGGTGGGTGCGGCCGTGCTCGTCGACACGCGGCGGCTCACCGACGCGTTCGCCCCACTGGACTACTTCGAGAACCGGCACCTGCCGTACCTGGTCGCGGTGAACTGCTTCGACAACGCACCCCGCTACGAGCCGGAGGAGGTGCGCGAGGCGCTCGCCATCCCAGCCCGGGTGCCACTGGTGATGTGCGACGCGCGGCACCGCGACTCGGTCAAGGCGGTGCTGATCGGTGTCGTCGAGCACGCCATGGCGACGCTGGTGGCCGAGCACGAGAAGGGCCACCCGACCCCGGTCGGCTAGGCCGAGATCCGGTAACCGCGCTTGACCACGGTTTGGACCACGCCGGGGATGGCCAGGCCCGCCCGCAGCCGGGCCACCGCCATCTCGACCGCGTGCTCGTCGGCGCCCCGGGGGAGCGCTTGCAGCAGGGCGGCGCGGGAGAGCACCCGCCCCGGCGACTCGGCCAGGGCGCGCAGGACCGCCATCGGCGCCGGCGCCAGTTGGCGCAGCTCCCCGTCGACGATCGCGGCGTGCCCGCGCAGGACCAGCGAGTGGCCGGAGACCTGCAGGGTGACGGCGCGCTTCGGCAGCTCCTCGACGATGGTGCGGACCAGCGCGCTGAGCCGGGCCCGGCCGGGCATGGCGACCGGCACGTCGTGGCGGCGCAGCGGGGCCGCGGTGACCGGGCCGACGCAGGCGGCGAGCACGTCCCGGCGAAGGGCGTCGAGGAGGGTGTCGGTCCCGGCGCCGGCGGCCCGCAGCACGGCCTGGACCGCGGCGGCGGAGGTGAACGTCACAGCGTCCACCAGCTTGCCGATGATCAGATCGACCAGCCGGTGCAGCGGCGCCGGATCGGTCGGCGGCGCCCAGCGGTAGACCGGCACCTCGATCACCCGGGCGCCGGCCGATTGCAGGGCCTCGGTGTATTCCGGCTGGCTCTCCCCGTGCAGCTGCATCGCCACGGTAAGGCCGGCGATGCCACGGGCGGTCAGGTGGTCGACGACCTCCTCGAACCCCTCTCCGTCGGGGGACCACTGGTCGTGCAGGCCCGCCGTACGGACCGCGGCGCGCGCCTTCGGGCCCCGGGCCACCAGATAGGCGCGGGAGAGCACGGTGCGCAGCGGCTCCGCCAGCCCCCACCCGTCGGCCGCCTCCATCCACCCGCGCATGCCGATCCCGGTGTTGACCAGGACGACGTCGGGCGGGGTGTCCAGGCAGGCCCGGGTCGCGGCCCGCAGCTCGGCGTCGTCGGCGATCGGCACGATGCGCAGCGCGGGCGCCAGCACGACGCGGGCGCCGCGAGCCTCGAGAAGGGTGGCGAGCTCGTCCTTACGACGGTCGGCGGTGACCCCGATGGTGTAACCGGACAGGGACGCGGCCGGCTCGGCCAGGGCGGCCTCGGACAGCACAGCCCGGCGGGTGCCCGGGGCCCGCTCCGTCATCCGATCCCCGGGCCGAGAAGTCGCGGCGTGGCCGAACGGTCCACCGAAGGGCACGCTCGAAGCCCGCCGTCCTCAGCGTTGACCCGCTCCCATGTCACGCCTGCGTTCCTCGCCGTGCCTCCATCCGGGACACGCCGCGACTCCTCCTCGCCGAACCGGCGAACCGGTCCGACGGACACCGTCAGGTCCGTCCTCAACCCTGACGGTGGTCTCTCCATGGTGCGCCAGCGAGGGCGGCACCGGCCAATCGCGGTCCGCATCGTTGGAAGGTCCGCACCGTTGGCCATGCCTGGAAGCGTGCCGGGGGCGAATTTCGGTGGAGCGTCCCGTTTGTTTCAAGCCTGCTACGTCAGGCAGAGTGGGTTCCGACACCCGCTTCGGGCGCGCCGGCGGGGCGGAGTATGCTTGCCTCGTTTGGGGTTCCGCCGGGGCTGAGTGTCTGCAACCAGGATGCTCGCCGGTTTGCTGGTGCCCTGATCAGCGCCTGTTTTGACCGCTCGCCGCGTAGCCGGGTATTGTTGCCTGCTGTTGTGCGACTGTTTGCGAGTGGTCCCTGTGCGGGGTCGCTTGACGCATCGACATGATGCGACCAGTGCGCGCCCCCAGACCGACGACGAGACAAGGTAATTCTGTGCGTACGTACAGCCCGAAGCCGGGTGAGATCGAGCGTCAGTGGCACATTATCGACGCTTCTGACGTCGTTCTGGGCCGCCTGGCCACCCACACCGCGAACCTGCTGCGTGGCAAGCACAAGCCCACGTTCGCCCCGCACGTCGACACCGGCGATTTCGTGGTGATCATCAACGCCGGCAAGGTCGCGCTGACCGGCAACAAGCGGCAGACCAAGGTCGCCTACCGCCACTCCGGCTACCCGGGTGGTCTGAAGCAGGTCGGCTACGAGGAGCTGCTGTCCAAGCGCCCCGAGAAGGCGATCGAGCTGGCCGTCAAGGGCATGCTCCCGCACAACAAGCTTGCGCGGCAGATCATCAAGAAGCTGAAGGTGTACCCGGGTGCCGAGCACCCGCACGCCGCCCAGCAGCCGCAGCCGTTCGAAATCAAGCAGATCGCGCAGTGAGCGCGGGAGAAGGCAGCAGCATGACCGACATCGTCGAGCCCGAGGTCGTCGAGACCGTCGAGACTGTCGAGGAGCCCGCTGAGACGGTTGTCGTCGTCGAGGCGCCCGCGCCGGCCCCGGTCCGCGCCCCGCGTCCCGGTGACCGTCCCGTTCAGACCGTCGGCCGTCGCAAGGAAGCCATCGTCCGGGTGCGTCTCGTCCCCGGCACCGGCAAGATCACTTGCAACGGTCGCGACCTCGAGAACTACTTCCCGAGCAAGGTGAACCAGCAGCTCATCCGTGAGCCGCTCGTCACCGCCGAGCGCACCGAACAGTACGACGTGATCGCGAACCTCCGCGGTGGCGGCATCACCGGTCAGGCCGGCGCCCTGCGCCTCGCCATCGCCCGGGCCCTCATCGTGAACGAGCCGGACGACCGCCCCGCCCTGAAGAAGGCCGGCTTCCTGACCCGTGACGCCCGGGTCAAGGAGAGCAAGAAGTACGGTCTCAAGAAGGCCCGTAAGGCTCCGCAGTACTCGAAGCGCTGATTTTTGCGCCGCTTCTGACCGACGGTCGAGCGCACCTCCAGTCCAGGGGGCGTGCTCGGCCGTCGCCGTTTTCATCCCCTCCCAACTAGCCGTTCCGGTACTCCTGGATGCACGGCATCCTGTTGCAGGCTTGGAGCCCAGCGTGTTACCGGCGAAAGGAAGCCGCCATGGGGCGACTCTTCGGCACTGACGGCGTTCGCGGCCTCGCGAACGGCGACCTGCTCACCCCCGAACTGGCCCTGCAGGTCGCGGTCGCGGCCGCGCGCGTTCTGGTCGAGACCGACAGCAGCCACCAGCCGCTGGCCATCGTGGGGCGCGATCCGCGAGCCAGCGGCGAGATGCTGGAGGCCGCGGTCGTCGCGGGCCTGACCAGTGCCGGCGCCAACGTCGTGCGGGTCGGCGTGCTGCCCACCCCCGCGGTGGCGTACCTCGTCGGGCAGACCAACGCCGACCTCGGCGTGATGCTCTCCGCCTCGCACAACCCCATGCCGGACAACGGCATCAAGCTCTTCGCCGCCGGTGGCACCAAGCTGCCGGACGAGCTGGAGGAGCGGATCGAGCGTGCCGTCGAGGACGGGCACGGGCTGCTCGGCCGCCCGACCGGCGCCGGGATCGGCCGGGTGCACGACCTGCTGGACGGCGCCGAGCACTACATCAAGCACCTGATCGAGTCGCTGCCGCACCGGCTCGACGGCATCAAGATCGTGGTGGACTGCGCGAACGGCGCGGCCAGCGAGGTCGGCCCGGTCGCGTACCGGGAGGCCGGTGCCGAGGTCATCGCGATCCACGCGGACCCGGACGGTCTCAACATCAACGACGACTGCGGCTCGACGCACCTCGACAAGGTGCGCGAGGCCGTCCTGCGGGAGGGCGCCGACCTCGGCCTGGCGCACGACGGCGACGCCGACCGCTGCCTGGCGGTCACCGCCGCCGGCGAGGTCGTCGACGGCGACCAGATCATGGCGATCCTGGCGCTGGCGATGCGCGACGCCGGCACGCTGACCGAGGACACGCTGGTCGCCACGGTGATGAGCAACCTCGGGCTGCGGATCGCGATGAAGCAGGCCGGCATCCGGCTGGTCGAGACCAAGGTCGGCGACCGGTACGTGCTGGAGGAGCTGCAGAACGACGGGCTGGCCCTCGGCGGCGAGCAGAGCGGGCACATCGTGATGCCCGCTTTCGCCACCACCGGCGACGGCGTGCTGACCGGCCTGCACCTGGCCGCCCAGGTCGCGGCGAGCGGCAAGTCGCTGGCCGACCTGGCCGCCGTGGTGCACAAGCTGCCGCAGGTCCTGATCAACGTGAAGGTCGGCGACCGGGACGCCGGTGCGGCCGCCCCGACCGTGCAGGCGGCTGTCGCCCTCGCCGAGAACGAGCTGGGCGAGACCGGCCGGGTGCTGCTGCGCCCGTCCGGCACCGAGCCGCTGGTCCGGGTGATGGTCGAGGCCGCCACCGAGGAGCAGGCGCGCAGCGTGGCCGAGCGGATCGCCGCCGAGGTCAGCGCGGCCAGCCCGGCCTGATCAGGGAACCTTTTTCACCGTGGCCAGGGCCGCACCACCGGGCCCTGGCCGGCAGCCCGGGCACTTTTCGGCCCGACGCCAGGGTGAAAAGGCTCATCTCAGCGTCTTGAGTCGCCGCACTGCCTCGTCGATCACCTCGGCGCGCTTGCAGAAGGCGAACCGGACGAGGTGCCGGCCCGCGTCTTGATGGTCGTAGAAGACCTGGGTCGGCACCGCCACGACGCCGCAGCGCTCCGGCAGCTGCCGGCAGAACTCGATGCCGTCGGTGCCGCCACGAGAGCGGATGTCGACGGTCACGAAGTAGGTGCCCTCGGACGGCAGCACGGTCAGGCCGGCGTCGGCCAGCCCGGACACGAGCCGGTCCCGGCGCTCCTGGAGGCTCTGCGTGAAGCCGGTGAAATAGGAGTCCGGCAGGCCCAGCGCCACGGCGACGGCGGGCTGCAGCGGGGCGCCGTTGACGAAGGTCAGGAACTGTTTCACCCGCAGCACCGCGGAGACCAGCCGGGCCGGTCCGGTGGCCCAGCCGATCTTCCAGCCGGTGCAGGAGAACGTCTTGCCGGCCGAGGAGACCCGCAGCGTGCGCTCGCGCATCCCGGGCAGGGCCGCCAGCGGGGTGTGCGCGGCGGTGGCGTCGGAGAAGACGAGATGTTCGTAGACCTCGTCGGTGACCGCGTAGACGTCGTGCTCCTGGCAGAGCTCGGCGATCAGGCCCAGCTCCCGCGGCGTGAAGACCTTGCCGGTCGGGTTGTGCGGTGAGTTCAGCAGCACCAGCCGGGTCCGGGGGCCGAAGGCGGCCCGCAGCTGGCCCTCGTCGAACTCGTACCGCCCGTCGGGGCCGGGACGCAGGGTGACCGGGCGGCGGACCGCACCGGCCAGTGTGATCGAGGCTGCGTAGGAGTCGTAGTACGGCTCGAAGCAGACCACCTCGTCGCCGGCCTCACAGAGCGCCAGGATCGTCGCGGCGATCGCCTCGGTGGCGCCGGCCGTCACCGCGACCTCGGAGTCCGGGTCCCGGGTCAGGCCCCAGAACCGCTGCTCGTGGGCCGTGATCGCGGTGCGCAACGCGGGGATGCCGGCGAGCGGAGGGTACTGGTTGGCGCCGGAGGCCAGCGCCTCGGCGGCCGCGGCGAGCATCTCGGCCGGGCCGTCCGAGTCCGGAAAACCCTGACCCAGGTTGACCGCACCGGTACGCAGGGCCAGCGCCGACATCTCGGTGAAGATCGTGGTCCCGAACGGGCGCATCCGTTCCACCAGCGGGTCGGTCACCGCGCCCTCACCGGAAGACCAGCTTGGTGCAGGTGGTGGAGGCCCAGCTGCCCTCGGCGCTCTTCTTGACGACCTCTTCGCCGTCGATCGAGGCCCGACAGGAGATGGAACCGGTGTCGTTGGTGCCGCGACCGGCGGTCAACCAGACGAACGCCGCGCCCTTCATCGTGGTGGTCACCTTCCACGGGAGGTCGACGTTGTCGAGCACTTTGGGGGTGCCGCCCAACTGTTCGGCGTAGACGATGTTCGCCGGACCGTCGCCGGTCACCTCATACGTCACGGTGATTTCCGGGCCCTCGTCGAGGCCGGGAAGATTGGGCAAATCGGTCGGCAGCTCGGGCAGATCGGTGGGCAGCGCCGGCAGGTCGGTGGGCAGTGACGGGTTCAGGTAGGGATCGGCGGCCTCCCGCGCCTCGTCGGTGGCCTCCTGCACCTCCTGGGTGGCCCGCTGCACCAGCAGCACGCCCGAGGTGATCACGCCGCCGCAGAGCAGCAGCGACACCGCGACGATGACCGCGATCAGGGGCTTGTTGCTCTTGCGCGGCGGTGGCGGCGCGCCGTAACCGGGCTGGCCCGGGTAGCCGGGGTGCTCCGGGTACGCCGGGGGGAGGTAGCCGGTCTGCGGATAGCCGCCGGGCGGGGGCTGACCGTAGTCCGGTGTGTAGCCCGGCGGCGCGTAGTTCACCGGCGGGAACTGCGAGGTCGGCGGGTACTCCGGCGCCGGCTCGTGCGGCGGCGGGGTGGCCTGCCCGGGTGTGAACTCCGGCGGCCGGGGCGGCTGGGGCGGCTCGCTCATCTTTCCTCCCGGGTGGGGTGCCGTAGCCGACGGTACGCCAGGAGTGCACCTGGATCGTCACCCACCCGTTTGGGCCGGTGGTGAGGATGGGCTATCGTTCCGATCACATGCCATGCTCGAAAGCGCACTTCCCGAGCATGACGTTTGAGTGAAAGTCGGCTACGCTGCCCGGCATGTGTGGGATCGTGGGTTACGTAGGCAATCGTCCGGCGTTGAGCATCGTTCTCGATGGCCTCCGCCGCCTGGAGTACCGGGGATATGACTCCGCCGGAATCGCCGTCATCGACGGCGACGGCGTCGAGACCGAGAAGCGGGCCGGCAAGCTGGCCAACCTGGAGAAGGCGCTCGCCGAGCGCGCCGCCGACGGCATCGCGACCGGCGTGACCGGCATCGGGCACACCCGGTGGGCCACCCACGGCGGCCCGACCGACCGCAACGCCCACCCGCACCTCTCGGCCGACGGCCGGGTCGCCGTCATCCACAACGGCATCATCGAGAACTTCGCCCGGCTGCGCGCCGAGCTCGAGGCGGACGGCGTCGAGTTCCGCAGCGACACCGACACCGAGTGCGCGGCGCACCTGCTCGCCGCCGAGGTGCGCGCGCTGCGCGAGGCCGGCGCCGAGGACGGCCCGGCCCTGCTCGCCGAGGGCATGCGGCGCACCGTCCGCCGGCTCGAGGGCGCCTTCACGCTGCTCGCCGTCGATGTGACGGTGCCCGACGCGGTGGTCGCCGCCCGGCGCAACTCGCCGCTCGTGGTCGGCCGCGGCGACGGGGAGAACTTCCTGGCCAGCGACGTCTCGGCGTTCATCGAGCACACCCGCGAGGCGATCGAGCTCGGCCAGGACCAGGTCGTCCTGATCACCCCGGCCGCCATCGAGATCACCGACTTCGACGGCGCCCCGGCGACCGGCCAGCAGTTCCACGTCGACTGGGACCTGTCCGCCGCCGAGAAGGGCGGTTACGAGTACTTCATGCTCAAGGAGATCGCCGAGCAGCCGCAGGCCATCGCGGACACGCTGCTCGGCCGGCTGAGCGACCGCGGCGAGATCATCCTGGACGAGGTCCGCCTCACCGACCAGGACCTGCGCGACGTCGACAAGGTCTTCATCGTCGCGTGCGGCACCTCTTACCACGCCGGCATGGTCGCGAAGTACGCCATCGAGCACTGGGTGCGCATCCCGTGCGAGGTGGAGCTCGCCAGCGAGTTCCGTTACCGCGACCCGATCCTGGACCGCTCCACCCTGGTCATCGTGATCAGCCAGTCCGGCGAGACGATGGACACCCTGATGGCGCTGCGGCACGCCAAGGAGCAGAAGGCCCGGGTGCTGGCCATCTGCAACACCAACGGCTCGACCATCCCGCGCGAGTCGGACGCGGTGCTTTACACCCACGGCGGCCCGGAGATCGCGGTGGCGTCGACCAAGGCGTTCCTCACCCAGCTGGTCGCCTGTTACCTGATCGGCCTGCACCTCGCGCAGATCCGCGGCGTCATGTATGCCGACGAGGTCGCCGCCGTGGTCGAGAAGCTCCAGGCCACCCCAGACAGCCTGCGCACGCTGCTGGACGGGATGGAGGACGTCCGGGCGCTGGCCCGCGACCTCAAGACCGCCTCGACGATCCTGTTCATCGGCCGGCACGTCGGCTTCCCGGTGGCACTGGAGGGCGCGCTGAAGCTGAAGGAGCTCGCTTACATGCACGCCGAGGGCTTCGCGGCCGGCGAGCTGAAGCACGGCCCGATCTCGCTGATCGACGAGGGCACCCCGGTCGTCTGCGTGGTGCCGTCCCCCGCCGGCCGCGGCGTGATGCGGGACAAGGTCGTCTCCAACATCCAGGAGGTGCGCGCCCGCGGCGCCCGGACCATCGTGATCGCCGAGGAGGGCGACGAGGCCGTGGCGGCCTTCGCCGACCACCTGATCCACGTGCCGCACACCCCCACGCTGCTCGCCCCGCTGATGACCACGGTCCCGCTGCAGATCCTCGCCTGCGAGATCGCGGCGGCCCGTGGTCACGACGTGGACCAGCCGCGGAACCTGGCCAAGTCGGTCACCGTCGAGTGACCGGCTCGCCGCCGAGGGCAAGGGTGGCCAGCGCGTCCAGCGCCGGCCGCCCCACGTCCCAGTAACCCAGGTGGCCGGCGTCCGGCTGGCTCCGGAAACCCCGGGCGCCGAAGTCGGGCCCGCTCGGGTTCTCCCCGAACCACAGCTCACCCGTCCCGGGGCGAACCGCCAGGTACTGAATCGGGTCGGTCAGTGACGTCGACGACCACACCCGCTCCGCCGGGACGGTGAGCTGGGCGGCCGAGTCGACCCCGACACCCGGCGATCCGACGAGGACCACCCGGTCGGCCTCCAGCGGCCCACTCGCCGCCGACTCGCCGACGACCAGCGAACCGTAGCTGTGCCCCAGGACGGTCTGGGCCGCCCGCGGACCGTCGTGGGTGGCGCGCAGGCCGTCCTGGAAACGGCGCAGCTCGGGCGCGCCGTCCCGGGCCTGCCGGTCCGAGAACGCCTCGTGCAGGAAATCCGGCGCGTCGTAGTCGAGCCAGAGCACCGCGCTGGTCGACTGGGCCGGGCCCAGCTCAGCGGCGCGGACCGCGACCCGCTCGGCCCGGGTCAGCTCGCCGCCGAGCGAGGCCAGATCGGACGTCATGCCGGGCACGTGGGTGAGCACGTTGCCGGCCCGGTCCGGGTCGCCGAGCGCCACCACCGCCCGCCCGTCGCCCGCGGTGTCCAGCCCCATCAGATAGGCCCGCGGCCCGGCGTCGTCCTCCAGCCGGGCGGTGAGCTCGTCGAGCCCGCCGGTGCCGCGGGAGAGCCGGCCGAGGTCGGCCCGGTGCTGCTCCAGCAGCAGACGGTTTGCCAGATCACGGTCGGCGGCCGGGATCCCGTCGGTGGACGCCACCGAACCGGGCTCGGTGGCCAGCACCCAGTTGCGCTCCGCCGGGGACAGCGTGGCCCACCAGCGCCGCACCTCGGCCGGAGCGGCCGTGCAGCCGGGCCGCACCGGATCGGCCGGTGGGGTCGCGGCGCCGGTGAGACCACCCAGCCTGGCGGCGGCCGCCTCGTCGGCCCGCGCGGCGACCGTGATCGCGAGGGCCAGATCCGCCGCCACCGGCCGCGCGTCGGCGGCGGGGCCGCGCACCGCGCCGTCGTCGTCGATGACCAGGCCGGACCGGCCGGCCCGGCGGCGTGCCCGGTCCAGCAGCGTGCGGGCCCGGGCCAGCGCCGCGGCGAACTCACTGAGCGCCTGATCGGCCCGCCAGCAGAACAGCCGGAAGAGGACCAGCCGCCGGCGGAACCCGCCCAGCCGCGCCACGGCCGCGTCGGCTGCCGCACCTGACCAGACCTCCCGCAACCGCGCGGCGGCCGGCCCGAACTCGCCGCACAGCGCCCCGGCCAGGGCGGCCCAGCGCCGCCAGGCCAGTGCCACGGCCCGCCAGCGGGCCGGATCGGTGACGCGCAGCCGTGCGTAGACCGTGCTCATCGGATCAGCCGCAGCCGGGTGGCGGCCCGGGCGTCGGCCTCCGCATAGGCCTCGGCGGCCTCGCGAACCTGCCGGGCGGTCGCCTCGACGTCGCCGCCGAGGTGGGCCACCAGCTGCCGGGCGGCGGCCGTGGCCAGCTCGGCGGCGCTCGTGGTGCCCCAGCGTGGGGCCGGATCGGGGACCGGCGCCGAGCCGGCCAGCCCGCTCACCCGGGCCGCGGTGCCGGTCAGAGCGGTGGAATCGCGGCGCAGGGCCTCGGTGTCGGCCTCGAAGTCGGAGTTCATCGGCTGCCTCCAGGAGATGACGGGACGTGCCGAAGTTAGGGGCCGTGGCGGCGCCGCGACGGGACTGTGGACAGCGGGCCCCGAGCGCCGCGGGCGGGCGTCCACAGGCGTTGCGGGGGGATCGACGGAGCTGATAGGGCGGTGCCGTGCGGTGGGCGTACGCCAAGCGGGGTTGACCTTGGGAAAGCCGCCGGAAACCCGGCTAGGGTGACCGGTGTGATCGTGTCTGTCGGCATTGACGTCGTCCTGGTGGACCGCTTCGCCCGCGCTCTGGACCGGACCCCGCTGCTCGCGGACCGGCTGTTCACCGAGGCCGAGCGGCTCACCGGTTCGGGGAACCCACGCTCGGCGGAGTCGCTGGCCGGCCGGTTCGCGGCCAAGGAGGCGGTGGCCAAGGCGCTGGGCGCACCGATCGGCCTGCGCTGGCACGACTGCGAGATCGTCACCGATCCGGACGGGCGGCCGTGGTTGACCGTCTCCGGTACGGTCGCCGCGGCGGCGACCGAGCGGGGTATCAACCGGTGGCACCTGTCGCTGTCGCACGACGGCGGCATCGCCTCCGCGATGGTGGTCGCCGAGGCCTGAGCGAACGGGAGAGCAGCATGCGGCAGGCGTGGCGGGTCGCGGACGTCCGGGCGGCGGAGAAGACGCTGATGGCCCAGCTCCCGGAGGGCACGCTGATGCAGCGGGCCGCCGCCGGGCTGGCCCGGCGCTGCGCGCTGCTGCTGGACGCGGCCGGCGGCGTCTACGGCTCCCGGGTGCTGCTGCTGGTCGGCAGCGGTGACAACGGCGGCGACACCCTCTATGCGGGAGCTGCCCTGGCCCGCCGCGGCGCGCAGGTGCGGGCCCTGCTGCTCACCCCGGAGCGGGTCCATCTGGCCGGCCTGGCCGCGCTGCGCGCGGCCGGCGGCTTCACCACCCGCGACCTGCCCACGCGCGCCGATCTGGTGCTGGACGGGATCGTCGGGATCGGGGCGAGCGGCGGCCTGCGCGAGCCGGCCGCGGCCGTCGTGCGCGAGCTCGGCACACTTCGCGGGCGTACGGGTGAGCCCGCCCTCATCGTGGCCGTCGACGTGCCGAGCGGCGTGGCCGTGGACACCGGCGACGTCCCCGGCGAGGCGGTGACCGCCGACGTCACCGTCACGTTCGGCTGCCTCAAGCCGGCACACCTGCTGGGCCCGGCCGCGGTGCGCTGCGGCGAGGTCGAGCTGGTCGACATCGGCCTCGGCCCGGTGCTGGTCACCGACCCGGCGGTCCGGGTGGTCGAGGCGGCCGACGTGGCCGCGTGGTGGCCCCGCCCCGGGGTGACCTCGGACAAGTACACCCGTGGCGTGGTCGGCCTGGCGACCGGCTCGGCGCGCTACCCGGGTGCGGCCCTGCTCTCCAGCGCCGGCGCCCTGGCCGGACCGGCCGGGATGGTCCGCTACGCCGGCAGCGCCCACCAGGAGGTGGTTCGCGCTCACCCGTCCGTGGTGGTCGCGCCCCGCGTCGCCGAGGCGGGCCGGGTGCAGGCCTGGGTCTGCGGCTCCGGGCTGGGCACCGGCGAGGAGGCACGGACCGAGCTGCGCAGTGTCCTGGCCACCCCGCTGCCGGTGCTGCTCGACGCGGACGCCATCACCCTGCTGGTCGGCGGCGAACACGCCGAGGACCTGCGCCGTGACGCCCCGCTGGTGCTCACCCCGCACGACGGCGAGTTCAAGCGGCTGGCCGGCGAGGCGCCCGGCGCGGACCGGGCCGGGGCGGCGGCCCGGCTGGCCGCCTGGACCAACGCGGTGGTGCTGCTCAAGGGCGACCGGACGATCGTGGCGACGCCGGGCGGGGAGATCTGGGCGAACCCGACCGGGAGCCCGGCGCTGGCCACCGCCGGCAGCGGCGACGTGCTGGCCGGTCTGCTCGGATCGCTGCTGGCGGCCGGCCTGCCGCCGGCGCGCGCCGCTGCGATGGCGGCCTACGTGCACGGGCTGGCCGGGCGGCGGGCGGCCCTGGACGGGCCGGTGACCGCACCGGACGTGGCCGCCGCGCTCCGGCCGGTCCTGGCCGATCTGCTGGGGTGACCGGCCCGGACCGGAATTGTCATACGCCTCAGTAGGGTGGAAGGCATGTGGCAGGCCGAAGTCCGCGTCGATCTGGACGCGATCCGGGACAACGTCGCGATGCTGCGCGCCCGCACCTCGGCCGAGGTGCTGGTGGCGGTCAAGGCGGATGGATATGGGCACGGCATGGTGCCGTCGGCCCGCGCGGCCCTCGCGGGCGGCGCCACCTGGCTCGGCGTGGCCACCCTCGAGGAGGGTCTGGAGGTGCGCCGGGCCGGCATCGACGCGCCGATCCTGGCCTGGCTGCTCAGCCCGGGGTTGCCCCTGGAGCAGGGCGTCGCGGCCGACATCGATCTGAGCGCGGCCACGCCGGCCCTGCTCGACGAGGTGGTCGCTGCCGGGCGCCGGGCCGGTCGCACGGCCCGGGTGCACCTCAAGCTCGACACCGGCCTGGCCCGCGGCGGCGCCACTCCCGACGAGTGGCCGGCCCTGCTGGAGGCGGCGGCCAAGGCGCAGGCCGACGGGCACGTCGAGGTGGTCGGTGTGTGGAGTCACTTCGCCTGCGCCGACGAGCCGGGGCACGAGTCGGTGGACCGGCAGCTGGCCGTCTTCACCGAGGGGCTGGCCCTGGCCGAGCGCTGGGGCATCACCCCGCGTTACCGGCACATCGCCAACTCGGCCGCCACGCTGATCCGGCCGGACGCCCACTTCAACCTGGTGCGCGTCGGCATCGCGGCCTATGGGCTGTCGCCCGTGGCCGGGGAGACCTTCGGGCTGCGGCCGGCGATGACCGCCCGGGCCCGGGTGACGCTGACCAAGCGGGTCCCGGCCGGCCAGGGCGTGTCCTACGGGCTGACCTACGTCACGCCGCGGGAGACCACGCTCGCCGTGGTCCCGCTGGGCTATGGCGACGGTGTGCCCCGGCACGCCTCCAGCGCCGGCCCGGTGCTGATCGGCGGCACGGTCGCCCGCATCGCCGGCCGGGTCTGCATGGATCAGGTGGTGGTCGACGTCGGTGACGAGCCGGTGGTGGCCGGGGACGTGGCCACCCTGTTCGGCCCGGGCACCCACGGTGAGCCGACGGCCGACGACTGGGCCGCCGCCACCGGGACGATCAACTACGAGATCGTCACGCGGTTCGGAAGCAGCCGGGTGCCCCGGCACTACGACGGGGAGCTCGCGTGAAGCGTTCGCGTGCCGCCAAACGGGCGGGCATATTCGGGGCCGCGGTCGGTGTCGCCGCGGCCGGTCTGGCTACCGCCTTCGCCGTCGAGCGGGCTCTGGTCCGCCGCTCGGTCAAGGCCCCCGGGGATCCCTATGTCGACGAGCCCTTCGGCGACCAGCCCTACGACCGGGAGCTGACGGTCACCGAGGCCGACGGCACCCACCTGCGCGTCGAGATCGTCGAGCCGCGGGAGCCGACCGACCGGCCCACCATCGTCTTCGTGCACGGCTTCGCGCTGGACATGGGGACCTTCTACTTCCAGCGCAAGGCGCTCGCCGAGCGGGCCGAGCAGCGGCTGGTCTTCTACGACCAGCCTGGGCACGGCCGGTCCGGCAAGCTGAAATCGGGCACCTACGACATCGCCGCGCTGGGCCGCTCGCTCGCCGCGGTGCTCGAGGAGACCGTGCCGGACGGGCACATCATCCTGGTCGGCCACTCGATGGGTGGCATGACCATCATGGCCTTCGCCGAGCAGTACCCGGAATGGTTCGGCAACCGGGTCACCGGGGTGGTGCTGATGTCCACCTCGGCGGGGCTTTTCGACAAGGCCCGGCTGGGCCTGACCAACGTGGTGGCCCGGGTCAGCGCGCCCTTCTTCCCGCTCTGGGACAGGGCGGCCCAGCTCGGCGGCGGCACCATCGACCGGGCCCGGGTGGCCTCGTCCGACCTGGCCTGGCTGCTCACCCGGCGCTACGGGTTCGGTGAGGCCAAGCCGAGTCCGTCGTTGGTCACCTTCGTGGAGAGCATGAACTCCAAGACGTCGGTGGAGACGCTGACGAAATACCTGCAGACCCTCTACACCCACAACCGCGTCCCGGCGCTGTCCGCGCTGCGCGGCGTGCCGGTGCTGGTGGTGGTCGGTGACCGTGACTATCTGACCCCGGTCACCCACTCCGAGGAGATCCTCAAGCACCTTCCCGAGGCCGAGCTGTTGAAGATCGAGAACAGTGGCCACGTGGTGATGCTGGAGAAGGCCGACCAGGTCAACGCCGCGCTGATCCCGTTCCTGGAGAAGATCTCGTGAAGCTGAGGACCGTCGACGACACCCGCGAGTTCGGCCGGCGGCTGGCCGGTGTGCTGCGGGCCGGCGACCTGGTGCTGCTCACCGGGCCGCTCGGCGCCGGCAAGACCGCCCTGGTGCAGGGCATCGGCGCGGGGCTGGGCGTGCAGGGGCCGATCACCTCGCCGACCTTCGTGATCGCCCGGGTGCACCGCGGGCCGCTGCCGCTGGTGCACGCCGACGCGTACCGGTTGGGCGAGCGCCCCGACCCACGCGCCGAGATCGACGACCTGGACCTGGACGCCTCGGCCGAGGACGCGGTGACCGTCGTCGAGTGGGGCGCCGGTCTGGTGGAGCAGCTCAACGACGAATATCTACAGGTCCGGATCGACCGTCTGGACGACGACACCCGAGTGATCGAGCTCGTGCCGCACGGCGGCGACTGGGCACACCGACTGGAGACCATGTGAACCTGACCGAGCTGCTGCCGGCCGAGTGGCGGGCCGAGCTGACCCCCTTCCTCGACGAGGGCGCGACGGCCGCGCTGGGCGAGTTCGTCGCCGCGGAATACGCGAGCCAGACGATCTACCCGCCGGTGGAGGACCTGTTCGCGGCCTACCGGCTGTGCCTGCCGGCCGAGACCCGGGTGCTGATCCTCGGCCAGGACCCCTATCACGGTCCGGGCCAGGCGCACGGGCTGAGCTTCAGCGTGCGCGACGGGGTCCGCAAGCCGCCGTCGCTGGGCAACGTCTTCAAGGAGCTCAACGAGGACCTCAACGTTCCCAAGCCGGTCAGCGGCGACCTGACCGGCTGGGCCCGGCAGGGCGTGCTGCTGCTCAACGCGGTGCTGACGGTCCGCGCCGGCAAGGCCGGCTCGCACGGGGGTAAGGGCTGGGAGGCCTTCACCGACGCCACCATCCGGGCGCTGAACGAGCGCCACGACCGGGTCGTCTTCCTGCTCTGGGGCAGCTACGCCCGGAAGAAGGCGGCGCTGGTCACCAACCCGGCGCACGTGGTGCTGGAGGCGGGCCACCCGAGCCCGCTCAACCGGGTCGGTTTCCTCGGCAGCCGGCCGTTCAGCGCGGCCAACAAGGCGCTGGCGGACGGCGGTCGGCCGGTCATCGACTGGGACCCGCGGGCCACGGTCTAGGGTTCGGCTGTGCTGGTTCTCGCTCTGGACACCGCTACGCCCGCGTCGACGGCGGCGCTGGTCGAAGTCACCGACGACGGTCTGTTCGGCGTCGTCGAGCAGCGGACCGTCGACCCGCGCGCGCACGGGGAGAAACTCGCGCCGGAGATCGCCGCCGCCCTGGCCGAGGCCGGGGTGCGCCCGCGTGACCTGCGCGCGATCGTCGCGGGCGTCGGTCCCGGCCCGTTCACCGGGCTCCGTGTCGGGCTCGCCACGGCGGCGAGCATGGGCCAGGCGCTCGGCATCCCGACCTACGGCGTGTGCTCGCTGGACGCGCTGGGCCGGGCGGCCGGTCCGGGGCGGGTGCTGGTGGCGACCGACGCGCGGCGCCGCGAGGTGTATTTCGCGACCTATGTGGACGGCGAGCGGGTCTTCGGCCCGGAGGTTGCGCGTCCGGCCGACGTGCCGGCGGCGCTGGCGGCCGCGGCGAGCACGGTGGTGACCTCGGGTGCGGATCACACCACGAATCACCACGCTCCCGATCGGGCCTGCGGTGAGGGCGCCCTGAAATACGGGGACGTCTTCGGCCTGCCGGTGGAGGAGCACCTGCTCTACCCGCCCGGCGCCGCCCTGGTCGCGATCGCGGCGCCGCGGATCCGCGACGCCGCGCCGAGCGAGGTGCTCACCCCGCTCTACCTGCGCCGTCCCGACGCGGTCGAGCCGGCCGGGCGGAAGCCGGTGCTGACCTGATGCTGGTCGAGAGACTCCGCTGGTGGCACATCGACGAGGTGCTGCCGATCGAGGAGGACCTGTTCGGCGCCGAGAAATGGTCCGCCGCGATGTTCTGGAACGAGCTCGCGCAGCGGCACTTCTATCGGGTCGCGGTCGACGAGCCGGGCGGGCCGGTGCTCGGCTATGCCGGGATGTCCGTCGTGGACAGTCACGAGTCGTGGGTGCAGAACATCGCGGTCCGGCGGGACGCGCATCGGCGCGGCATCGGCAGGCTACTGCTCGAGGATCTGCTCGCCGAGGCGGCCCGGCGCGGGGTGCGCAAGACACTGCTCGAGGTGGCGGTCGACAACGCCGCCGCACAGAAGCTTTACGCGACCTACGACTTCGAGCCCGTCGGGATCCGGCGTGGCTACTACCAACCCAGTAACACCGATGCCTTGGTGATGGAACGGGATGCCCCGGTGATGATGCGCGATGCCTGACGAACCCCTGGTGCTCGGGATCGAGACCTCCTGCGACGAGACCGGTGTCGGCATCGTGCGCGGGCACACCCTGCTCGCCGACGCGCTGGCGTCCAGTGTGGATCAGCACGCCCGGTTCGGTGGCGTGGTGCCCGAGGTGGCGAGCCGGGCGCACCTGGAAGCGCTGGTCCCGACCATGCAGCGGGCGCTCGACGAGGCCGGCGTGACGCTGGCCGACGTCGACGCGATCGCGGTCACCAGCGGGCCGGGCCTGGCGGGTGCGCTGCTGGTCGGCGTCGCGGCCGCCAAGGGTTACGCGCTCGCCGCCGAGAAACCGATCTACGGGGTCAACCACCTGGCCGCGCACGTCGCGGTGGACACCCTGGAGCACGGGCCGCTGCCCGAGCCGGCGGTGGCGATGCTGGTCTCCGGCGGGCACTCGTCGCTGCTGCTGGTCGACGACCTGACCGCGGGTGTCACCCCGCTCGGCGCGACCATCGACGACGCGGCCGGCGAGGCGTTCGACAAGGTGGCCCGCCTGCTGGGGCTCGGCTTCCCGGGCGGCCCGGTCATCGACCGGACGGCCCGCGACGGCGATCGCCTGTCGATCGCCTTCCCCCGTGGGCTCACCGCGCCCAAGGACCTCGCGGCGCACCGGTTCGACTTCTCGTTCTCCGGCCTGAAGACCGCGGTCGCCCGCTGGGTGGAGAGCCGGGAGCGGGCCGGTGAGCCGGTGCCGGTGGCCGACGTCTCGGCGAGCTTCCAGGAAGCCGTCTGCGACGTTCTCACCGCCAAGGCGATCGACGCCTGCCGGACCAGCGGGGTGCGGACCCTGGTGATCGGCGGTGGCGTGGCGGCGAACTCGCGGCTGCGGGTGCTCGCCGAGGAGCGGGCCGCCAGGCACGGGATCACGGTGCGGGTGCCCCGCCCGCAGCTGTGCACCGACAACGGTGCGATGGTCGCGGCGCTCGGCTCGCATCTCGTCGCGGCCGGCGTCGCGCCGAGCCGTCTCGATCTGCCGGCGGATTCCGCGATGGGTTTGACCGCGGTCAGCGTGCCGGGGTAGGAAGCGTCAATGATCGCTCGGATGTGGGAGGTGCGGGCCTCGCGCGGTGGCTTCGATGAGCTGCTGGCCTGGGTCTGCGACACAGCGGTGCCTGGCTTGGAGGTCCTGCCACAACATGTGTCGAGTGACGTCTATTCGTCCACGGATCATCGCATCGTCGTCATCACCAAATGGCGCAACACTCCGCAGAGCATGCCGACACCGCCGGAAAAGCTGGTAGCACGCACTCCACACGTCTGGGATTTCACGCCCGTCGATCGATGAGCGGTCGCAGTCAGGGCACCTCGGCTTTACCGTCGGGGCCTGATGCGAATACTGAAACCTTTTCCACGTGGCGGTGCCGGCAGCACCTGGCGGCGGTCGACGGTGCGGCGCCGCCGGGCGCGATGGCCGATGGGAAAAGGTTCGTTGCCCGTGCCGGATCCCGGCCGGCCCGACTCCCGTTCCGCCCTGCGATACCTGTTCTGGTTGATCCGGCGGTCCCGTCTGACGGTGGCGGCCGCGGCGCTGCTCGCGATCGGCTGGATGGGCTGTCAGGCGCTGGCTCCGGCGGTGGTCGGGCTCGCCGTCGACGCGGCCGCTGACGGTCAGTGGCGGACCCTGCTGGGCTGGGTGGCGATCCTGCTCGGGGTCGGCGTCGCCCAGGCGGTCGCGGGTATCAGCCGGCATCGGTTCGCCGTGGTCAACTGGCTGGGGGCCTCGTTCCGTACGGTGCAGGTGGTGGTGCGCCAGGCCAACCGGCTCGGCTCCACCCTGCCCCGGCGGCTCGACGCCGGTGAGGTGGTGGCGATCGGCACCTCCGACATCACGCACATCGGCGCCTCCGTCGACACCGTCTCCCGGGGCGTCGGCGCTCTCCTCGCGGTCGTCACGGTCAGCGTCGTGTTGTTGCGTACGTCGGTCCCACTCGGCCTGATCGTGGTGCTCGGCGTGCCGCTGCTGATGCTGGTGGTCGGCCTGCTGATCCGTCCGCTGCACCACCGTCAGCAGGCTTACCGGGAGAGACAGGGGCGCCTGACCGGCCGCGCCGCCGACCTGGTCTCCGGGCTACGGGTGCTGCGTGGTGTCGGCGGTGAGGCGCTGCTGGCGAGCCGCTACTGCAAGGAGTCGCAGGAGCTGCGCACCGCCGGTGTGCACACGGCCCGGGTGGAGGCGCTGCTGGAGGCGGCGCAGGTACTGATGCAGGGCCTGCTCCTGGTTCTCGTCACGTTGCTCGGCGCCCGGTACGCCGCGGCCGGCAAGATCACCGTTGGTGAGTTCGTGTCTTTCTACGCCTACGCGGCGTTTCTGGTGGCCCCGCTGCGGCAGCTCACCGACGCGATCGACAAGGTGACCAGGGGCCACGTCTCGGCCCGCCGGGTGGTGGCGATGCTCGGCGTCCGCACCGACCTGACGGATCCGGTCTCCCCGGTCCCGCTGCCGGCCGGCGAGCTGGCCGACCCCGAGTCCGGCGTGCTGATCCTGCCCGGGCGGCTCACCGCGATCGTCGCGGCCGACCCGGCGGACGCGGCCCGGATCGCCGACCGGCTGGGCCGGTATGCGAACGGCGGCACCCTCGGCGGCGTCCCGCTGACCGAGTCGGCCCTGCAGTGGGTCCGTGACCGGATCCTGGTGGCCGACAACGAGGCACGGCTCTTCTCCGGCCGGCTGCACGCCGACCTGGACCCGGACGACCGGGGCACCCTGAAGGCGGCCCTGGACACGGCGGCCGCGACCGACATCGTCGCTGACCTGCCCGACGGTCTGAAGAGCATCGTCGACGAACGCGGCCGGTCCTTCTCCGGCGGCCAGCAGCAGCGGTTGCGGCTGGCCCGGGCCCTGGTCGCCGACCCGGAGATCCTGATCCTGGTCGAGCCCACGAACGCGGTGGACGCGCACACCGAGTCCCGGATCGCCGCCGGGCTGCGGTCGGCGCGGGCCGGGCGTACCACGGTGATCTGCACGTCGAGCCCGCTGATGCTGAACCGGGTCGACCGGGTCTGTTACGTCGAGTCCGGCCGGATGGTGGCGACCGGCACGCATCGCGATCTGCTGCGGACCCAGCCGCGGTACGCCCGGATGGTGCTGCGTGAGGAGCAGCCGTGAGCTGCGCGTTGCCGGTGGCGGACTCCGCGCAGGTCCGCCGGTACGCGCGCGACCTGGTCCGCCGATACCCCGGCCTGTTCCGGGCGACCGTCGGCCTGCACGTCGCCGCGGCGCTGGCGGCTCTGGCCGGTCCGCGCCTGCTCGGCAACCTGGTGGAGGCCATCCGCGTCGGCGCCGGCGTCCGGGCTCTGGACCGGCTCACCTTCACCATCGCCGGATTCGTGGTGCTGCAGGGGATCCTGACCCGCTTCGCCTATCTCGCCTCGGCCCGGCTGGGGGAGCGGATCCTGGCCCGGCTCCGCGAGGAGTTCCTCTGCCGGGTCCTCACCCTGCCGCTGGCCACAGTGGAGTCGGCCGGCACGGGTGACCTGCTCACCCGCACCACGCGCGATGTGGACGCGCTGTCGAAGTGCGTTCGGTTCGCGGTGCCGGAGACGATGATCGCGCTGATCACGCTGGTTCTCGTGGTCGTCGCGCTGCTGCTGGTCAGCCCGGTGTTCGTGGTGCCGCTGCTGGTCGGGGTGCCGATCATGGTGATCGGCACGCGGTGGTACCTGCGCCGGGCGCCGGTCGCCTATCTGCGGCAGAACGCGGCGTACTCGGACGTCACCGAGGGGCTGACCGAGACGGTGGAGGGTGCGCGGACCGTGGAGGCGCTCGGGCGCCAGCGGCAGCGCATCGACCGTACCGACGCTGACCTGCGCCGGTCATGGCTGGCCGAGCGGTACACGTTGTTCCTGCGCACGGTCTGGTGGCCGATGATCGAGATCAGCTATGTCCTGCCGGTGGTGGTCACCCTGCTCTACGGCGGCTGGCTCAACCTGCGCGGCCTGGTGACGCTGGGCCAGCTGACCTCGGCGGTGATCTACGTCCAGTTGCTCGTCGACCCGCTGGACCGGCTCTCCGGGTGGCTGGACGAGCTGGAGGTGGGCGCCGCCTCGCTGGCGCGGCTGCTCGGGGTCGCCGCGGTGGCGGCGCCGATGCCGGCGACCGTCCCGGAACCGGTCGGCAGCCGGATCGAGGTGCGCGGTGTCCACTTCGCCTACCAGGCCGACCGGGAGGTGCTGCACGGCGTCGACCTGACCCTGGAACCGGGGGAGCGGCTGGCCGTGGTGGGTGTCTCCGGCGCCGGCAAGTCCACACTGGGCCGGTTGCTGGCCGGGGTACACCAGCCCACCGCCGGCAGTGTCACGGTCGGTGGGGTGCCGCTCGGTGAGCTGCCGCCGGAGCGGTTGCGCGCCGAGGTCGCGCTGGTCACCCAGGAACATCACATCTTCATCGGCACGCTGCGCGACAACGTCGCGATGGCCCGTCCCGGCGTGCCGGAAGGAGAGGTACGGGCAGCGCTCACCGCCGTGCACGCGCTGGGTTGGGTGGACCAGTTGCCGAACGGGCTGGACACCGTGGTCGGCGCGGGTGGCTGTCCGCTCTCCCCGGCGCAGGCGCAGCAGGTGGCGCTGGCCCGGCTGATCCTGGCCGACCCGCACACGCTGGTGCTCGACGAGGCCACCGCGCTGCTGGACCCGCGGGCGGCCCGGGATCTGGAGCGGTCGCTGGCGGCCGTGGTCCGGGGCCGCACCGTCGTGGCGATCGCGCACCGGTTGTTCTCGGCGCACGACGCGGACCGGGTGGCGGTGGTGGAGGACGGCCGGATCGTCGAGCTCGGCTCACACGACGAGCTGGTGGCGGCCGGTGGCGCTTACGCGGCCCTGTGGCATTCCTGGCAGGGCGGCGACGACGACCGAGTGTGTGGATTTCGGGTGCGGTACGCACCCGAAATCCACACGCAGAAAGGCTAGAAGCCCGGGCCGTGCTGGTGGCCGTGGCCACCGTGGCTGTGCCCGTGACCGTGCCCACCGGCCGCGGCGGGGGCCGGCTCGGCCGGCTTCTCCACCACGAGGCTCTCGGTGGTTAGCAGCAGCCCGGCGATCGAGACGGCGTTGGAGACCGCGTTGCGGGTCACCTTCACCGGGTCGATGATGCCGGCCGCGGCCAGGTCGACGTACTCGTCGGTGGCCGCGTTGAGGCCGTGGCCCCAGCCCAGCTCGTTGACCTTGCCCACCACGACATAGCCGTCGTGGCCGGCGTTCTGCGCGATCCAGCGCAGCGGCTCCACCAGCGCCTTGCGGACGATGCTGACGCCGATGGCCTCCTCGCCGGACAGGCCGAGACCGCCGTCGAGCTCCTTGGCCACCTGGGCGAGGGCGGCGCCACCGCCGGGGACGGTGCCCTCCTCGACCGCCGCCTTGGTCGCCGCGATGGCGTCCTCGATGCGGTGCTTGCGCTCCTTCATCTCGACCTCGGTCGCGGCACCGACCTTGATCACCGCAACGCCGCCGGAGAGCTTGGCCAGCCGCTCCGAGAGCTTCTCGCGGTCCCAGTCGGAGTCCGACGCCTCGATCTCCTTGCGGATCTGCGCGACCCGGTCGGCGACCTCGGCAGCCTTGCCGCCACCGTCGACGATGGTGGTGTTCTCCTTGTCGACGACGATCCGCCGGGCGCTGCCCAGCGACTCGATGCCGACCTGGTCGAGCTTGTAACCGAGCTCGGGGGCGATCAGCTCGCCACCGGTGGCGATCGCCAGGTCCTGCAGGATCGCCTTGCGGCGGTCACCGAAGCCGGGCGCCTTCACCGCGGCGACCTTGATGGTCTTGCGCAGCGAGTTCACCACGAGGGTGGAGAGCGCCTGGCCCTCGACGTCCTCGGCCACGATCAGCAGCGGCTTGCCGGTCTGCAGCACCTTCTCCAGCAGCGGGAGCAGCTCCTCGATGCTGGAGATCTTCTGCGTGGTGAGGAGGATGTGCGCGTCCTCCAGCACCGCCTCCTGCGCCTCGGCGTCGGTCACGAAGTTCGGGGAGATGAAGCCCTTGTCGAACTGGAGACCCTCGGTGACCTCGAGCTCGGTCTGCAGCGCCGAGCCCTCCTCGACGGTGATGACACCGTCGCGGCCGACCCGGTCCATCGCCTCGGCGATCAGCTCGCCGATGGTGGCGTCCTGCGCCGAGATGGTGGCCACGTTGGCGATCGCCTTGTGGTCGGCGACCTCGACGGCCTGCGCCAGCAGCGCCTTGGAGACGGCCTCGGCGGCCTGGTCCATGCCGCGCTTGAGACCGATCGGGTTGGCACCCGCGGTCACGTTGCGCAGACCCTCGCGGACCAGCGCCTGAGCGAGCACGGTCGCGGTGGTGGTCCCGTCGCCGGCGACGTCGTTGGTCTTGGTCGCCACCTCCTTGACCAGCTGCGCGCCGAGGTTCTCATACGGATCGGTGAGCTCGATCTCCTTGGCGATGGTGACGCCGTCGTTGGTGATCGTGGGAGCGCCGAACTTCTTGTCCAGGACGACGTTGCGACCGCGCGGCCCCAGGGTGACCTTGACCGTGTCGGCGAGCGTGTTGACGCCGTGCTCCAGCAGGTGCCGGGCGTCGTCGGAGAAACTCAGGATCTTCGCCATGAATGGTCCCTTCACGCACTACCGCCCCGGACCGGTTACCCGGTCCGAGGCGGTCAGCACTGTCAGTAGGTCACTTCTCGATGACCGCGAGGACGTCGCGGGCGGAGAGCACCAGGTACTCCTCGCCGGCGTACTTGACCTCGGTGCCGCCGTACTTCGAGTAGAGGACCACGTCGCCGACCTTGACATCGAGCGGAACGCGGTTGCCCTTGTCGTCGATCCGGCCGGGGCCGACAGCGAGGACGGTGCCCTCCTGCGGCTTCTCCTTCGCGGTGTCGGGGATCACGATGCCCGACGCCGTGGTGGTCTCGGCCTCGTTCGCCTGGACCACGATGCGGTCCTCGAGCGGCTTGATCGCAACCTTGGTCGCGGTAGTCACGGGCATACCCTCCTGGGTACAGGTTTCGCCGGCTTTGAGCCAGCCGGTCTGAATGCCTCATGCCACCGGGCGGGGCCGTCGTCGCGGGTGCCGGTCCGCCTGGTGCCTAACCGCACGGACGGGCCGGGCGGCTGGCACCCTCATGTTGAGAGTGCTAACCGGAGACTATGCCGGAACTAGCACTCCGTCAACCAGAGTGCCAACCTGTCACGCCAGGGAGAATGCCTGATGTGACGCTGGAACTGTTGTCGTTGTTGCGAACCCCGGAAGGGGCGGAAGCCCTGGCCGTGGCGGCCGAGATCGGCGACGGTGAGCCACTCGCCGCGGCCTCGGCCATGCGGGCCCGGGGCATCGGCGCGGAGCTCGCCGCAGCCGCCTTGACCCAGGCTAGTTTGCGCGGGCGCGCGGCGATGAAGTTCGGGCCGGACGCGGCCCGGATGTTCTTCACCCGGGCCGGGCTGGAGCAGGCCACCCGGGCCGTGGTCGCGGACCGCCGCGCGCGGCGTCTGGCCGCCGCTGGGGTCCGGACCCTCGCCGACCTGGGCTGCGGGCTGGGCTCCGACGCGCTGGCGGCGGCCCGGCACGGCATCCGGGTCCACGCGGTGGACGCCGACCCGGCGACCGCCGCCATGGCCGCCGCGAACGCCGAGGCCGCCGGGCTGGCCGACCTGATCACGGTGGACTGCGCCGACGCGACGACCGTGGAGGTGGAGCGTCACGACGCGGTCTTCGCTGACCCGGCGCGGCGGCAGGCCGGGCGGGGACGGGTGTTCGACCCGAAGGCGTACTCGCCGCCCTGGGACTTCGTCATCGGGCTGGCCGGGCGGGTGCCGCGGACCGTGCTCAAGCTCGCCCCCGGCATCGACCACGGGCTGCTGCCGGCCGGCGCGGAGGGGGAGTGGGTGAGCGTCGGTGGAGATCTGGTCGAGGCGGCGTTCTGGTGCGGGCCGCTGGCGTCGGCGCCCCGCCGGGCCACGCTGCTCGGCACGGACGCCGTCGAGCTGACCGGCTCGGGCACCGACACGGCGCCGGTCGGGCCGATCGGCGCCTGGCTCTACGACCCCGACCCGGCGGTGGTCCGGTCGCATCTGGTGGCCGAGTTCGCCGCCACGATCGGCGGGCGGCTGGCCGATCCCTCGATCGCCTACGTCTACACCGACGAGCCGGTGGACACGCCGTACGCCCGGCGGCTCGGCGTCACCGACGTGCTGCCGTTCTCGCTGAAGCGGTTGCGGGCCCTGCTCCGGGAGCGGGGCGTCGGCCGGCTGGAGATCCGCAAGCGCGGCTCGGCGCTGGTGCCGGACCAGTTGCGCAAGGACCTGAAGCTGTCCGGGCCGCACGCGGCGGGACTGGTGCTGACCCGGGTGGACGGGGCGCCACTCGCGCTTCTGACCACAACCTCGTAGCGTGCGCGCATGGCCAAGAAAGCGGCCGGCACGCCGGCCACCGTCTTGCTGACCACGCAGCGGGTCGCGCACACCCTGCATCCGTACGAGGTGTCGCCGGACGCCCCCAACTACGGCGCCCTGGTGGCCGAGGCGCTGGCGGTGGCGCCGGAGCAACTCTTCAAGACACTGATCGCCGAGGTTGACGGGCGGCTCGTGGTGGGCGTCGTGCCGGTCACCGGCGACCTCGACCTGAAAGCGCTGGCCGCCGCGGCCGGCGGGAAGCGGGCGGTGCTCGCCGACCGGGCCGCGGCCGAGCGCAGCAGTGGTTACGTGCGCGGTGGGATCAGCCCGCTGGGCCAGCGCAAGCGCCTGCCCACGGTGATCGACGAGTCGGCCGCCGGCCTGGACGTGATCTTCGTCTCGGCGGGACGCCGGGGCCTGCAGGTGTCGCTCGCGCCCGAGGAGCTGATCCGGCTCACCGGCGCAACCGTGGCTCATATCCGAGGCTGATCTCGGGGTTCCGGTCCCATCCGGCACACAGATTACGTAGCGTCACCTTGTGGGATCGTTCCGCGGACATTTCGGGCGCTTGGTGAGCGTTCCCAGCACTGGCGTGTTGCCGGATTGTTATCCCTCGTTACGAGATAGACCTCGGTTGTGGCTTGTGTTGTCGGCCACCATGGGAATACGTTGCCGGGCACAACAAACCGGTTCCTGATCCATCGGCGTCACCCAGGGGAGCGGTACTCCCAGGCAACGCGACCCTGACAAATCCGAACCAAGGCCCCGGATTTACCCCCCGAAAGGACATAAGGAATGCGTAAGGGACTGTTCGCCCTTGCCGCGGTCGGCCTGATGGCCACCGGAAGTATCGCCGCATGCGGCGACAACGGCGACGACAGCGGTAGCAGCGGCGACAGCGGCTCGGCGGCCGGCAAGGTCGGCGTGATCCTGCCCGACACCAAGAGCTCCGCTCGCTGGGCGACCGCCGACCTGAAGTACCTCACCGACGCCTTCAAGGCGGCCGGCGTCGAGGCCGAGATCCAGAACGCGCAGGGTGACAAGGCCCAGTTCCAGACGCTCGCCGAGGGCATGATCGCCAGCGGCGTCAAGGTTCTGATGATCGTCAACCTCGACTCCGGCACCGGCAAGGCCGTGCTGGAGAAGGCGAAGAACGCCGGCATCGCGACCATCGACTACGACCGCCTCACCCTCAACGGTGGCGCCGACTACTACGTGTCGTTCGACAACGTGAAGGTCGGCGAGCTGCAGGGCCAGGGTCTGGTCGACTGCCTCGCCGAGAAGAAGGCCACCAAGCCGGTCGTGGCGTACCTGAACGGTGCTCCCACCGACAACAACGCGACCCTCTTCAAGCAGGGCTACGACTCGGTGCTCAAGCCGAAGTTCGACTCGGGCGAGTTCGTCAAGGGTCCGGACGAGTCGGTTCCGGACTGGGACAACACCCAGGCGGGCACCATCTTCGAGCAGCAGCTCACCACGAACAAGGAAATCAAGGGCGTCCTCGCGGCGAACGACGGCCTCGGCAACGCGGCCATCCAGGTGCTGAAGAAGAACAAGCTGAACGGCCAGGTCCCGGTGACCGGCCAGGACGCCACCGTTCAGGGCCTGCAGAACATCCTCGCGGGTGACCAGTGCATGACGGTCTACAAGGCCATCAAGAAGGAGGCCGACGCGGCCGCCGAGCTGGCGATCGCGCTGGCGAAGCAGCAGGCGCCGACCACCGCCACCGACACGGTGAAGGACCCGGAGTCGAACAAGGACGTCAAGGCTGTCCTGCTCGACCCGCAGTCGATCACCAAGGCGAACGTCAAGGACGTCGTCGCGGACGGTTTCGTCACCAAGGAAGAGCTGTGCACCGCCGCCTACGCCGCGGCTTGCACGGAGGCCGGCATCAGCTGACCTGAGCTGACGCACAGCCCTGCAGCGTAACGGCTGAGGACGGCGCCGCCCCCGCGTGCCCTGGGGCGCGCCCGGGCGGGGGGGGCCCCCCCCCCCCCCGCGGCGGGC
>NZ_JBEZZB010000091.1:0-9147 GCF_040638955.1 Actinoplanes sp. NPDC024001 | reverse complement strand
GAGGAACTGATGAGCCGCAAGACCGCGGCGGTCCCGGACGGCGTCGGCACCACCATGCCGGTCTTCGCCGCCGGTTGCGACAGCCCCTCCGCAGTCGGCGAGCCACGAAGAAGTGGTGGCGCCACGACGAAACCGGTCACCGAACGAAGGAGAACCATCCCGTGGCCGCGACACCCCTTCTGGAACTGCGTGGGATCGACAAGAGCTTCGGTCCCGTCCAGGTCCTGCACGACGTCGGCCTCAGCGTCTACCCGGGCGAGGTAACCGCCCTGGTCGGCGACAACGGCGCCGGCAAATCCACGCTGGTCAAGTGCATCAGCGGTATCTACACCCACGACGCCGGCACCGTGACGTTCGAGGGCAAGGACGTGGCGATCAACGGCCCCCGGGACGCCGCCGCGCTCGGCATCGAGGTCGTCTACCAGGACCTCGCGCTCTGCGACAACCTGGACATCGTCCAGAACATGTTCCTCGGCCGGGAGAAGAAGAACGGCATCGTCCTCGACGAGGACAGCATGGAGGAGATGGCCGGGGAGACCCTGCGCAGCCTCTCCGTGCGGACCGTCAAGTCGCTGCGCCAGCTGGTCTCGAGCCTCTCCGGCGGCCAGCGGCAGACCGTGGCGATCGCCAAGGCGGTGCTCTGGAACAGCAAGGTCGTCATCCTGGACGAGCCGACCGCGGCCCTCGGCGTGGCCCAGACCGCCCAGGTGCTCGAACTGGTCCGGCGGCTCGCCGACAACGGCCTCGGCGTGGTCCTGATCTCGCACAACATGAACGACGTGTTCGCGGTCTCGGACCGGATCGCGGCGCTCTACCTCGGCCGGATGGCGGCTCAGGTCAAGGCGTCCGACGTGACCCACTCCCAGGTCGTCGAACTGATCACCGGCGGGCGTAGCGGCAACCTCGGCCTGCCGCCCGAGAAGCCCTCCGAGTTCATCGACATCACGCCGGGAGAAGCCCAGTGACCACCACCACCACGACCACGGCCGGCGGCATCCAGGCCGTCAAGCCCACGGTCGGCAGCCACATCCGCGATTACTGGGCACGGGTGCGCGGTGGCGATCTCGGTACCCTTCCGGCCGTACTCGGGCTCATCGTCCTCACCCTGATCTTCGGCGTGGCGCGCAGTGACACCTTCCTCAGCGCGCTGAACTTCGCCAACCTCTTCAACCAGGGCGCCCAGGTCGTCTTCATCGCCATGGGCCTGGTCTTCGTCCTGCTGCTCGGCGAGATCGACCTCTCCGCCGGCTTCGCCAGCGGCGTCTGCGGCGCGGTGATGGCGATCCTGCTCACCAACGAGGGCCAGCCCTGGTACGTGGCCATCCCCGCCGCCCTGCTGACCGGCGTGGTGATCGGCCTGGTGCTCGGCCTGCTCGTCGCGAAGCTGGGCATCCCGTCGTTCGTGGTCACCCTGGCGGCGTTCCTCGCCTTCCAGGGCATCCTGCTGACCATGCTCGAGGGCGGCAAGAACATCTCGATCACCGACGAGTTCGTGAAGTCGCTGAACAACGGCACCCTCTCCACCCTGTGGAGCTGGATCTTCGCGATCGTCGCCGTGGTCGGGTTCGCCGCGGTGCAGCTCAACCGCTACCGCCGCCGGTCCAGCAAAAAGTTGATCACCGACCCGATCGGCATCGTGCTGCTGCGCATCGCCGGCCTGGCGCTGCTCGTCTTCGCGGCCACCCTGGTGCTGACCCAGGAGCGGGCGATCAACCCGGCGATCAACTCGCTCAAGGGCGTGCCGATCGTCGTACCGATCATCGCGGTCGCGCTGGTCGTCTGGACGTTCGTGCTCGGCCGCACCACCTATGGCCGGCACGTCTACGCGGTCGGCGGCAACGCCGAGGCGGCCCGCCGCGCCGGTATCCCGGTCGACCGGATCCGCATCTCGGTCTTCGTGATCGGCTCGTTCATGGCGGCCATCGCCGGCATCCTGGTGGTCAGCCGGAACAGCTCGGTCGACCCGAACACCGGTGGCAGCAGCATCCTGCTCTACTCGGTCGGCGCGGCGGTCATCGGTGGCACCAGCCTCTTCGGCGGCAAGGGCAAGGTGATCAACGCGGTGATCGGTGGCGCGGTGATCGCGGTCATCGACAACGGCATGGGCCTGATGGGCTTCAGCTCCGGCCAGAAGTTCATCTTCACCGGTCTGGTCCTGCTCGCGGCCGCCAGCGTCGACGCGCTGGCCCGACGCAGGGCATCCGCAACGGGCAACCGATGACCGACACCCGGGGGCAGGGGACGGGACGCTGATGCGTGCCGGCCCCAGCCAGGAAGAGGTTCGCCGGCACAACCTCGGGACGCTCCTGCGCTACGTGCACATGCACGGTGCCACCTCACGCGCGGAGCTGACCAACCGGCTCGGCCTCAACCGCAGCACCATCGGGGCCCTCACCGCCGAGCTGATCAGCGCCGGGCTGGTCACCGAGGCGGCGCCACGGGAGACCGGCCGGGCCGGGCGACCTTCGCTGGTCGTCCGGCCCGAGTCGGGCAAGGTCTACGCGTACGCGCTGAGCATCGAGGTGGACCGGCTGCGTGCCGCGCGGGTCGGCCTCGGTGGGCGGATCCTCGAACAGTACGAGACCGAACGCCCGCCCGGGATGAGCGCCGACGACGCGGTCCAGCCGCTCGCCGGGTTCATCCGGACCATGCGGGACGCCATCACCGACGACGCCAAGTGCGTGGGCAGCGGCCTCGCGGTGGCCGGCATGGTCCGGCGGGAGGACGGCATGGTCCGTCTCGCGCCGACCATCGGCTGGGTCGAGGAGCCGGTCGGCGCGGCCCTGCGGGCCGAGCTGGGCGAGTCCGGCCGGCTCAGCATCGGCAACCACGCCGACGTGTGCGCGCTCGCCGAGCACGCCCGCGGCGCGGCCGTGAACTGCGACAACGTCATCTATCTGTACGGCGACGTGGGCGTCGGCGCGGGCATCGTGGCCGGCGGCCGCCGGGTCACCGGGCACGGCGGATACGGCGGCGAGGTCGGCCACATGGTGGTCAACCCGTACGGCCGGCCGTGCTCCTGCGGCTCCCGCGGCTGCTGGGAGACCGAGATTGGCGAACACGCGCTGCTGCGCCTCGCCGGGCGGGCCAACGGCACCGGCCGGGACGCCGTGCTGGAGGTGGTGGACGCCGCGATGCGCGGGGACAGCCAGGCCCAGCACGCGTTGCGGCAGGTCGGCGACTGGCTCGGGTTCGGCGTCGGCAACCTGGTCAACATCTTCAACCCGGAAGTCGTGATCTTCGGCGGGACGCTGCGCGACGTCTACCTCGGTGCGGCCGCCCAGGTCCGCAGCCGGCTCAACGCGGTCGGGCTGCCGGCCTGCCGGGAGCACGTGCGGTTGCGTACCCCGGAACTCGGCACGGACGCCGCGCTGATCGGCGCCGCCGAGCTGGCCTTCGAGCACCTGCTGGACGACCCGCTGCTGTCCTGAGCGGCGTTTCCCCCGGTAACGGCGGTCCACAGGGGAAGATCTATGCTGCCCGCCATGCTCCCGCGTCATCCCGTCCTGGACCCGGCAGCCGCGTACCCGAAGATCGTCACGCTGCGTGCCGCCCTGGCGGCGAAGGACTGGCCGGCCTGCCGGGAAGTGCTCGATGCCGCCGAGCCCGTGGAGCGCACCCTGCTGCTGCGGGCGTGCGCCGACCGGGCCGGGATCGAGGAGCACCTGCGGGAGGTGCGGGCCGCTGACCCGGCGGACGGCGCGGCGGCCGTGCTGCTCGCGCAGCGCCTGATCGCCGACGGCTGGGCGGCCCGGCACACGGGCGGTCTGCTCGCCGCGCGGTTGGCCGAGGCGGAGCCGATCCTGATCGCGGCCGCGGCCCGTACCCCGGATGATCCTGCGGTCTGGACCGCCCGGCTGACTTCGGCGCGCGGTCTGGGCCTCGGGGTTTGCGAGGGCCGGCGCCGCTACGACCGGCTCGCCGAAATCGACCCGCACCACCTGCCCGGCCAGAGCGAACTGGTGCAGCAGCTGACGCCGCGCTGGGGTGGCACCTGGGCGGACGCGCTCGCCTTCGCCCGGGAACGGGCGGCCGCCGCGCCGCTCGGCGCGCTGAACGCCGTGCTCGTCGCCGAGGCGCATCTGGAGCAGGCGCTGGGCGAGGGTGGCGGCACCGCCGCCGGCGCCCGGCGGCACCTGGCCGCGCCGTCGGTGCTCGCCGAGCTGAGCGAGGCCGCGGCGCACTCGATTCAGCACCCGCAGTTCCGGCGCACGCACGGCTGGGTGCAGGTGCTCAACACCTTCGCGATGGCGTTCTGCCTGGCCGGCGAGCCGCACACGGCCCGGCAGATGTTCGAGGCGCTCGACGGCCTCGGCAGCGAGTACCCCTGGCACTACCTGGGGGAGAGCGCGGCCGGGGTGATCCGGTCCTATCGGATCCGGACGGCGTTCGCACGGGGAGGAAGCTCATGATCAGGCAGCTCGAGGTGGACGGCGTACCCACGCTGCTCGCCCCGGTCAGCGGGCCGATGCACGCCGGCCTGGTCTTCCGGGTCGGGCTGGCCGACGAGACACCGGCCCGGCGCGGCATCACCCACCTGGTCGAGCACCTGGTGCTGCCCGGACCGGCCCAGGTGAGCAGCCACCTCAACAGCCGCACCGGGATCGAGCACACCTACTTCCACGTCCAGGGCTCCGCCGAGCGGATCACCGGCTTCCTGGCCGAAGTCTGCGCCGCGCTACGCCGTCTGCCCGTCGACCGGCTCGACGGCGAGAAGGAGATCCTGCGCAGCGAGGCCGAGGGCCGGGTCAGCGATCCGCTGCCGATGCGCCGGCACGGCGCCCGCGACTTCGGCATGCCGAGCTATCCCGAGTGGGGTCTGGACGGGCTCGCCGCCGAACACCTCCACGAGTGGATCGCTCGCTATTTCACCAGGGACAACGCGGCCCTCTGGGTGGCCGGCGACGAGCTGCCCGAAGGGCTGGCGCTGGATCTGCCGGACGGCGCCCGGCAGCCCGCGCCGGCGCCGTCGTCGGCGCTGGCGCAGACCCCGGCCGCCTTCACCGGCGCCGGCGAGCGCGCGGCCTGGGACACCGTGGTACGCCGGGAGGCCCGCGCCGCGGTCTTCGCCAACGTGCTGGAACGGCAACTGGACCGCGACCTCTGCCGGCGCAGCGCCATCGCCGCCGCGGTCCGCACCGAGTACCAGCCGCGCGCCGCCCGGACCGCCCGGATCACCGCATTCGCCGAACCGCTGGCCGGGCACCGCGACGCGGCCCTCGGCGGGCTGGTCGACGCGCTGGCCGCGCTGCAGGCCGGCCGGGTCGAGGCCGACGACGTGACCACCGTGGTCGAGCTGACCTGCGACGGGTTGCGCGAGGCCGAGGAGCGGGGCGGGCGGCTGCCGGGGCAGGCCTTCAACGTGCTGGCCGGGCTGAGCGTGCGCGGCCTCGACGACGCGATCGCCGAGGTGCGGGCGGTCACCGCGGCGGAGGTGGCCGAGGTCGCCACCGCGGCGTACGGCGCCGGGCTGCTGATGACCCCGGCCGGGACCCACGCCGGATGGGCCGGCTATCCGGTGACGCCGGCGGAGTCCGTCCCGGTTTCGGCCGGGCGGGTCCGGCGCGCCCGCGGCGACCGGAAGCTGCGCCTGGTCCACGGCGACGAGGGTGTCAGCGTGGTGGCCGGCGAGACGGTCCGGACCGTCCGCTACGACGCGTGCGCCGCGCTGCTCGCCTGGCCGGACGGCGCCCGTGAGCTGATCGGCGACGACGGGATCACGGTACGGGTCGAGCCCACCCTGTTCCGCGACGGCGCCGTCGTGACCGCCGAGATCGACGCGCACGTGCCCGCGGCGCACCGGATCACGATGCCGGCCCGGGAACCCGGGTCGATTCCCGCACCCCGCCGCCGGCTGTGGGCGGGAACGTTGGTGCGGCCGGACTGATCGACCCTTATGCTGCCCGCCATGTCCCAAGCCATCGACGTGGTGCTCGACCGCGGCGCCGCCTACCCGGAGATCACCGCGCTGCGTGCCGCGCTGGAGCGTCGTGACTGGCCGGCCTGCCGGGCCGTGCTCGACTCGTCCGGGCCGATGGAGCGGACCGGCCTGCTCCGGGCGGTCAGCGAGGACGACGGCCTGGACGAGTTCCTGCGCTCGGTGCTCGCCGCGAACCCGGCCGACGGCGCCGCGTCCGCGCTGCTCGGCATGCACCTGATCGACGTCGGCTGGAAGATCCGCACCGGGGCGAGCGCCCGTTACGTGAGCCGCGAACAGTTCGCCGCCTTCCACGACTGGCTCGGCAAGGCGGAACGGGTGCTGATCGACGGGGCGGCGTACAACCCGCGGGACCCGGCGATCTGGACCGCCCGGCTGACCTCGGCGCGCGGCCTGCAACTGGGCCTGGCCGAGGCCCGGCGGCGGCACGACCGGATGGCCGCCGGCGACCCGCACCACCTGCCCGGCCAGCTCCAGCTGCTGCAGATGCTCTGCCCGAAGTGGGACGGGACCTGGGAGCAGGTGCACGAGTTCGCCCGGGACGCGATGAACGCCGCACCGCCCGGCGGGCCGCACGGCGTGCTGGTCGCGGAGGCGCACATCGAGCACGTCTTCGACGGCGAGACCCGTGCCGACATGCTCGGCTACCTGGCGAACGAGCCGGTCCGCGCGGAGATCTACCAGGCCGCGCAGCGCTCGATCTGGCACCCGCAGTTCCGCCGCGGCTACGGCTGGCTGGAAGCGCTGAGCACGTTCGCGCTGCTCTTCATGCTGCTGGACGACCAGCGGGCGGCGGCCGCCACGTTCGGCGCGCTCGGCAACCTGGCGGCCCGGCACCCCTGGGACTACCTCGACGACGACGTCGTCACCCAGATTCGACAGGCCCGGAGCTGGGCGTTCGGAGGCACTCGATGATCACGCGGACGGAGATCGACGGCATCCCGGTGGTGTTCGGCCCGACCACCGGGCCGATGCACGCCGGCCTGGTCTTCCGGGTCGGTTTCGCCGACGAGCCGCTGACCAAGCGCGGCATCACCCACCTCGTCGAGCATCTGGCGCTGCACTCGTTCGGGGTGGCCGACTACCACTACAACGGCGCCACCGGCGTGGAGTACACGTTCTTCCACACCCGCGGCAGCGAGGCGGACATCGTCAAGTTCCTCAACGGCGTGTGCGCCTCGCTCAGCGATCTGCCGATGCACCGGCTCAGCACGGAGAAGGAGATCCTGCGTACCGAGGAGAACGGCCGCAGCGAGGGCCCGACCGAGGCGCTGGCGCTGTGGCGGCACGGCGCCCGCGACTACGGCGTGGTCACCTACCCGGAGTGGGGGCTCACCGGGATCACCCCGGACGACCTTCGAGCCTGGGTCGGCCGGTACTTCACCAGGCACAACGCGGCCCTCTGGATCGCCGGGCCGGCCGTTCCGGCCGGGCTCCAGCTCACCCTGCCACCCGGCCATCGCATGCCGGTGCCGGCTGCGTCCTCCGCCCTTCCGGTACGCCCGGCGTACTTCTCCGGCCCGTCCAACGTCGTGGCCTGGGACACCGTGGTACGCCGGGAAGCCCGCGCCGCCGTCTTCGCCGGGGTGCTGGAACGTGCGCTGTTCCGCTCGCTGCGCCAGGAGAGCGGGCTGTCCTACACGGTGCACGCCGGTTATGAGCCGCGGGTCGACGGCAGCGCCGTGATCTCCGCCTTCGCCGACGCGCTGCCGGAGAAGCAGGGCGCCGTGCTCGGCGGGTTCATCGACGTGCTGGCCGCCGTACGGCTCGGTCTGATCGACCAGGCCGAGGTGACCACCGTGATCAACCAGCGTGCCGAGGAGATGACCCACGCCGAGGAGAACGGCGGCCGGCTGCCCGGGCAGGCGTTCAACGTGCTCGCCGGCCGTCCGGTGCAGAGCCTGGAGGAGGTGCTCGCCGAGCTGCGCGCGGTGACCCGGGAGGACGTCGCCGCGGTGGCGGCTGCCGCCTACGCCGACGGGCTGCTGATGACCCCGGGCCGGACCAGCGCCGACTGGGCCGGCTACACCGCGGCGCCGAACTCGTCGGACGAGGTGGTGCAGGGCACCGCGTACCCCTCGCTGGAGGACCCGGCGCTGTCGCTGGTCGCGGGCGAGCGCGGGGTCAGCATGGTGGGTGAGGGCTCGGCCGCCACGGTCTGGTTCGACCGGTGCGCCGCCGTGCTGTCCTGGCCGGACGGGGCCCGGCGCTTCGTCGGGCACGACGGCATGCAGGTCAGCTTCGAACCCAGCCTCTTCGCGAACGGCCACGCGCTGGTCCCGGCCCTCGACGCCCGGGTGCGGCCGGAGCTGCGCACCCCGATGCCGCCTCGGGACGCGGGCCGGATCCCGGTGCCGCGGCCGATGCCCCCGCAGGCTCCACCGCAGGCGCCGGACGCCACCGGTGACTCGGGCGGTGGCACGGCCGGGCCGGTCGTCACGCTGGTGCTGCTCTCGCCGATCCTGCTGTTCTTCGGCTTCCTCGCGCTGATCATGCTGCTCTCCCTGTGGGCCGACCCCGAGGACACCGGCACCGAGATCATCCTCGGGCTGTCCTTCCTCTTCGTGGCCGCCGCCTGCGGTTACGGCGTCGTCTGGGCGATCCGCCGCCTCCGCAACCGCTGACCCCCGCACCCACCGGGTGGATTCGGGCCGCCATCCGCGCCCGAAATCAACACGCTGATCGGTGCGGGCCGCAGCGGTGCACCATGGTGGGGTGAGGACATCGATGCGGGCCGGGTTGTCCGGGGTGGCGGCGGCCGCGGTGGCGCTCGGCGTGGCCGAGCTGGTCGCGGTGGTGACCGGCGCCCGTTCGGCGCCGCTGGTGGCGGTCGGCGGGGTGGTCGTCGACCATGTGCCCGCCCCGGTCAAGGACTTCGGCATCGCCGTCTTCGGCGTGCACGACAAGACCGCGCTGCTGGTCGGGACCGGTCTGCTGGTGGCGCTCTATGCGTACGGGGTGGGCGTGCTCGCCCGCCACCGGTGGGTACCGGCGGTCGCCGGCATCGCGGTGTTCGGTGCGATCGGGGCGGGTGCGGCGGTCACGCGGAGCGGAGCGGGCCCGGCGGCGGTGCTGCCGGCACTGCTCGGAGCGGGCGCCGCGGTGCTGGTGCTTCGGTCGCCACGACCTCGAAACCGCGGCGGGCCAGCAGCAGCTCCAGGCCGGAGGAGAGCAGCACGTTGTCCTCGGCGATGACTACCCGCACGGCA
>NZ_JBEZZB010000090.1:0-42082 GCF_040638955.1 Actinoplanes sp. NPDC024001 | reverse complement strand
CCGGGCCGCAGCGACCCAGGCGCCGGCTGGGGCGCGAGCGCAACCGCGCGGGCGCGGGCGGAGCGGTGGGCGGCCGGTCAGCGGCGCCCGCGGCGGGCCCGGACGTAGTCGTCGATGACGTAGCGGCCGAGGTCCTCCGCGTCGGGGCTGAAGACGCGGCCGCCGTTGCGTTTGGCGACCGCGCCGACGAAGCGTTGCAGGCCCGGGTCCTCGCCGAGCATGAAGACGTTCAGGGTGGCGCCGTAGCGGGTCAGCTGGTCGACCTCGCGGACGGTGGCCTGGATCGTCTCGGTCAGCGGGGGCCACCAGAAGACGGCCTCGCCGTCGTCCTCCAGGTGGGCGGTGGGTTCGCCGTCGGTCACCACCAGGACCACCGGCTCGGCGCCGGGATGGCGGCGCAGGTGACGGCCGGCCAGTTTGAGGGCGTGCTGCAGGTTGGTGCCTTTCTCGATCGTCGGCTCGATCGCGGCCAGCTCGCCCTGCGACAGCGTCTGCGCGTATTTGCCGAAGCCGACGATCTGCAGCGCGTCCTGCGGGAATTTCGTTGCCACCAGATGCGACAGGGCCAGGGCCGTCTGTTTCATCGGGCCCCAGCGGCCGTCGGCGAACATCGAGTAGGACAGGTCGACGCAGAGCGCCACGGCGGCCGAGGCGCGGCGCTCGGTCTCGGCGACCTCGAAATCGTCCGGGGCGAGACGCACCGGGAGGGTGCCGATCCCCCCGGCGGCCCGGCGGCGGACCGCGTTGCCGATCGTGCGGACCACGTCGAGCGGCTGGTCGTCGCCGAACTCCCAGCGCCGCGACGAGCCGATCAGGTCACCGGCCGCGCCCGCGTCGCGCATGTCGTGCTGGCCGCGTTTGCCGGCGATGTCGTGGAAGATCTTCGACAGGGCGGTCTGGCCGAGCCGGCGCAGCGCTTTCGGGGCGAGCGTGAGTCCTTCCGCGTCGCGCTGCACCCAGCCCTGGCGGCGCAGCTCCCGCTCCAGCTCGCGCAGCCGGCGCAGGTCGTCGGCGGCGCCCCGGCCGAGCTGGCGTTCCACCGCCTCCACGTCGACGTCGTCGAGGGTGGCGCCGGGATGGTCCTGGTCCAGCTGCTCGATCAGCTCGTCCAGGTCGGCGATCTCGCCGAGCGCGGAGGCGGCGTCGCCGTACCCCAGATCGCCGGGGCCGCGCATCCGCTCGCCGCGGCCCCAGTTGAGGTTGGGGCGCAGCCCTCGCAGGTTGTCGGTGAGCTGGGCGAGCTGCCCGCGCAGCGGGCCGTCGCCGAGGGCCTGCTCCATCAGGCGTTCCAGCTCTTCGCGCTGCTGCGGGCTGAGCGAGCGCAGCAGCCGCTCGGCGGCCGCGGCCTGCCGGGCCAGCGAGTCGATCAGCTCGTCGACGTTGCGCGGGTTGTCCGGGAAGAACCGGCCGTGCTTGGCCATGAAGTCACGGAACGCGTCGCCGGTGTCCTCGCCGCGGGCATGACGGGCCAGCAACTCGTTCAGATCACCCAGCATTTCCGATATCTCGGACATGTCGCCCTGCTGCAAGGCTTGCCGCATGCCCGCGAAGCGCTGCGAGACGATCTCTTCCCGCAGTCCGTCAAGGATCTGCTGATAGATGGCCCGAGCCTCCTCGGACGCCCACTCATAGGAGGACAGCTCCGAGATCGCCTGGGATGTGGAGCGGGGCAGGCTGTCCAGGACCGCCTCGTTGAACCGGGCCGCCTCGTCGTCACGGGCCGCGAGGGCGTCCCGCTCCGCGGCGAGCGCCTGGTCGAGCATCTGCCGCGCCCGGGTCACCGCGCCGTCCAGGTTGCCCCGGCGCAGCGCGTCGCGCCGCAGCCGGCGGGCCCGCTCACGCAGCGCGTCCAGCCCGCGGCCGTCGCGCGGCCCCCGGCGGATCAGGTCACGCAGCGCGTCCCGCAGGCTGTCGCCGGCCAGGACCCGCTCCCCCATCTCGTCGACGGCGGCACGAACGTCGTACGGCGGGGCGAGCGGATCCGGCCCGTCCCGCCAGGCCCCGTAGCGAAAGACGTTGCGGCTCACCGCTCAGCTCCCGTAGATGGTGCGGCCGTCGTCGGTCAGCTCCTTGGCCAGCCGCCGGGTCAGGTGCAGCCCCTCCAGGGCGAACTCGATGCCCGAGGCCGCCTGCCCGGGGCTGGGCGCGTCGCCGAGCCCGAGCCGGTCGAGCACCTTGGCCAGGCCGGGCACCGTGCCGATCTGCGCGAGCAGCTCCTCCGCGCTGACCATCTCACCGGTCTCGATGATCGCGCCCTCGGCGACCAGGTCGGTGAAGCCGGACAGGTCCAGCCCGGCGAGCCGGGCCCGGAACGTCTCGGCCGTCGCCACCCGCAGCAGGTGCGCCAGGATCTCGGTCTCCCGGCCCTCCTCACCGCTCTCGAACTCGACCTTGCCGCGCAGCGTCGAGGTGACCGAGACCGTGTCGCAGACGCGGGCCACCGCCTCCCGCTCCCCGCGCAGCCCGGCCCGGCGCAGCGCGGAAGCGGCGACCGTCTCGGCCGCCGCGATCGCGAAGCGGGCCGAGACGCCGGAGCGCGCGTCCACCGACGGCGACTCGCGCACCGCCCGGGTGTAGCGGGCGAGCACCTCGACCAGGTGCTCCGGCAGCGACGCGACCAGGGCCGCCTCCTGCCGGATCAGCGCGGTCTCCAGCTCCAGGTCGACCGGGTAGTGGGTGCGGATCTCGGCGCCGAAGCGGTCCTTGAGCGGGGTGATGATGCGGCCCCGGTTGGTGTAGTCCTCCGGGTTGGCCGAGGCGACCAGCAGCAGGTCGAGCGGCAGGCGCAGCTGATAGCCGCGGACCTGGATGTCGCGCTCCTCCAGCACGTTGAGCAGCGAGACCTGGATGCGCTCGGCCAGGTCGGGCAGCTCGTTGACCGCGAAGATGCCCCGGTTCGTCCGGGGCACCAGGCCGAAGTGGATCGTCTCCGGATCACCGAGGGCCCGGCCCTCGGCCACCTTGATCGGGTCGACGTCGCCGATCAGGTCACCGACGCTGGTGTCCGGAGTGGCCAGCTTCTCCCCATAGCGCTCGGAGCGGTGCAGCCAGGAGATCGGCAGCAGGTCGCCGCTCTCGGCGGCCAGCCGCCGGGCGGCGGGTGTCAGCGGATGGTACGGATGCTCGCGCAGCTCCGACCCGGTGATGAACGGGGTCCACTCGTCGAGCAGCCCGGCCAGCGCCCGGATCAGCCGGGTCTTGCCCTGGCCCCGCTCACCGAGCAGCACCATGTCGTGGCCGGCCAGCAGGGCCCGCTCCACCTCGGGGAGCACGGTGTCCTCATAGCCCACGATCCCGGGGAAGCGCGGCTCGCCCGCGCTCAGCTTGCGAAGAAGGTTGTCGCGCAGCTCTTCCTTGACCGTGCGGAACTCGTGCCCGGTGGCACGCAGCTCGCCCACGGTGCGCGGCAGGTCGGCGGGTGGGTTGGGTGTGATCGCCTCTGTCACCGCAAGAACGCTACTCCGGAGATATGACAAACCACGATTGTGTGGGCCGACACATCCAGGCCCGCGAGATTGGCTCTCGCCCGGGCCGGGTGCCGCGCGGCACGCTCACCCCATGACGGAGATTCAGCGGTACGTGGCCTTCAGCGACGATCCGGCCGGCGGCAACCCGGCCGGTGTGGTTCTGGACGCGGCCCAGCTCGACGACGCGAAGATGCTGGCGATCGCGGCCGAGCTCGGCTACTCGGAGACGGCGTTCGTGACGGGGCGGCGCGGTGCGGCGTACCGAGTGCGGTATTTCAGCCCGCTCGCCGAGGTGCCGTTCTGCGGGCACGCCACGGTGGCCACGGCTGTCGCGCTCGGCCCCGGCGACCACCTGTTCGTGACGAACGCCGGCGAGGTCCCGGTCGCCGTCGCCGACGGGGTGGCGACGTTGACGAGTGTGCCGCCGGCCGTCAGCGAGCTGCCGGACGACGAGCTGACCGCCCTGCTGGCGGCCCTGCGCTGGGCCACGGACGACCTGGACCCGGCCCTGCCGCCACGGATCGCGTACGCCGGCGCGTACCACCCGGTCCTGGCCGTGACCAGCCGGCAGCGCCTCGCCGACCTGGACTACGACGTGCCGGCGCTGAAAGCGCTGATGACCGAGCGCGGCTGGACCACCGTGCAGCTGGTGCACCGCACCGGCCCGGCGTCGTTCGACGTGCGCGACCCGTTCCCGGTCGGCGGCGTCTACGAGGACCCGGCCACCGGCGCGGCCGCCGCGGCCTTCGGCGCCTATCTGCGTGAGCTGGGCGTCGTCGGGCCGGACGCCACGGTCGCGCTGCGCCAGGGCGACGACCTGGGCCGCCCGAGCCGGCTGACGGTCCGCCTGGTGGCCGGCGAGCCGGGCGTGCGGGTCAGCGGAAACGCGGTCCCGATCGTGGAATAGGCCGGCCGGGGCGGGACTTGGCAACAGGCATGACGGCTACCACCTTCGATCCGCGCGCGCTGCTCGCGGAGATGCGGCTCGGTGTCCTCGCCACGATCAAGGCGGACGGGCGCCCCCAGCTCTCGCCGGTCACGCACCACTACGACCGGGAGGCCGGGGTGATCATGGTCTCGATCACCGAGGGGCGGGCCAAGACCGCCAACCTGCGCCGTGATCCCCGGGCCACCCTGGAGGTGACCAGCAAGGACGGCTGGTCGTGGGCGACCGCCGAGGGGATCGCCACGCTCACCGGCCCGGCCACCGACCCGCACGGCCCGGAGGTGGAGGCGCTGGTCGACTACTACCGGCGGGCGGCCGGCGAGCACCCGGACTGGGACGAGTACCGGTCGGTGATGGTCGCCGACCGCCGGGTGCTAATGACGATGACCGTCGACCACGTCTACGGGGCGAGCCTGCGCTGACCGGCGCCGCCTAGGATTGCCCCTGATGAGCGCCACGATGATCGCCCGGGAACTCGCCGCGGGGCACGGCGACCGAGTCCTCTTCTCCGGCCTGGACCTGGTGGTCGCGCCGGGTGACGTGATCGGGCTGGTGGGGGCGAACGGGGCGGGCAAGACGACGCTCCTGCGTACCCTCGCGGGTCTGCTCCCGGTGGAGAGCGGGAGTGTCGCGCTCAGCCCGCCCACCGCCAACGTCGGATATCTGCCGCAGGAGCGGGAGCGGCGCGCCGGGGAGTCGGTGCGCGACTTCCTGGCCCGGCGCACCGGGGTGGGCGCCGCGCAGGCGGCGATGGACGCCGCCGCCGAGGAACTCGCGGCCGGCACGGCCGGCGCCGACGACCGGTATGCGGCGGCGCTCGAACGCTGGCTCGACCTCGGCGGCGCCGACCTGGAGGAACGCGCCGAGCAGACGGCTCAGGAGATCGGTCTCACCGGCCTGCTGGACCTGCCGATGACCGCCCTCTCCGGCGGGCAGGCGGCCCGCGCCGGCATGGCGTCGCTGCTGCTCAGCCGCTACGACCTGTACCTGCTGGACGAGCCGACCAACGACCTGGACCTGGACGGGCTGGCCCGGCTGGAGGCCTTCGTGGCCGGGCTGCGCGCCGGCGCCGTGCTGGTCAGCCACGACCGCGAGTTCCTCACCCGCACCGTCACCAAGGTCCTGGAGCTGGACCTGGCCCAGCAGCAGATCCACCTGTACGGCGGCGGCTACACCTCCTACCTGGAGGAACGCGCCCGCGCCCGCTCACACGCCCGCGAGCAGTACGAGGAGTACGCGGAGAAGAAGGAAGACCTGCTGGAACGCGCCCGGACGCAGCGCGCCTGGATGGACAAGGGTGTGCGCAACGCCCGCCGCAAGGCCACCGACAACGACAAGAACGTCAAGGCGTTCCGTGGCGAGACCAGCGAGAAGCAGGCCGCGAAGGCCCGGCAGACCGAGCGGATGATCGAGCGCCTGGAGGTGGTCGAGGAACCGCGCAAGGAGTGGGAGCTGCGGATGGAGATCGCCACCGCGCCCCGCGCCGGCGCGGTGGTGGCGACCCTGCGCGACGCGGTCGTGCGCCGCGGCGACTTCACCCTGGGCCCGGTGACGCTGCAGATCGACTGGGCCGACCGGGTGGCGATCACCGGCGCCAACGGCGCCGGCAAGTCCACGCTGCTCGCCGCCCTGCTCGGGCGCGCCGACCTGGACGAGGGCAGCCGCCATCTCGGCCCCGGCGTGGTGGTCGGTGAGGTCGACCAGGCGCGCGGGCTGTTCCTCGGCGACGAGCCGCTGGTCCGGGCCTTCGGCGCCGCGGTGCCGGACTGGAACGACCCGGACGTGCGGACGCTGCTCGCCAAGTTCGGCCTGAAGGCGGCACACGTGCTGCGCCCGGCCGCGTCGCTGTCGCCGGGCGAGCGGACCCGGGCGGCGCTGGCGCTGCTGCAGGCGCGCGGGGTGAACCTGCTGGTCCTGGACGAGCCGACGAACCACCTGGACCTGCCGGCCATCGAGCAGCTGGAGTCGGCGCTGAGCGGTTACACCGGCACGCTGCTGCTGGTCACGCACGACCGGCGGATGCTGGAGGCGGTGCACACCGACCGGCACCTGGAGGTCGCCGACGGCAAGGTCACCGGCTGAGCTCGTACCGGCGGCGGTAGTCGCGCGGGGAACTGCCGGTGACCCGTTTGAAGGCGTTGCTCAGCGCGCTCTCCGAGCTGTACCCGACGCTGCGCGCGATGCTCGCCACGCCGTCGCCGCGGCGCAGCCGGCCGGCGGCCAGCTCGATGCGCCAGTCGGTCAGGTAGTCGAGCGGGCCACGCCCGACCGACTGCCGGAACCGGGCAGCGAGGGTGGACCGGGACACCGCTGCCACCCGGGCCAGGTCGGCCACCGTCCACGGCTCGGCCGGCCGGGCGTGCATGGCGCGCAGAGCCGGCGCGACCACCGGGTCGGAGAGCCCGCTCAGCCAGCCCGGCCCGGTGCCGGCCCCGCCGGCCAGGTGCAGCCGCAGCATGTGGATCAGCATCACCACCGCGAGGTGCTCGGCGACCAGGGACGCGCCGAGCGGGCGGTCCCGCAGCTCGGTGTCGATCTGGTCCAGCGCCCAGCGCAGCGTGGCCGCGGTGGGCGCCGAGCCGGGCACCCGGATCACCGGCGGCAGCGCGTCGAGCAGCAGCTCACGGGCCCGGTCGCCGAAGTCGAAGCGGCCGCCGATGCTGAAGAAGTCGCCGCCGGCGCCGGTACGGGCCACGCCGTTCTCGGCCGCCTCGAAGATCGGCCCGGCCGGCTGCGGCGTCACCCCCGGCCCGCTGGCCAGGACGAACAGGCGCGGCTGCACCAGCAGGAAGCAGTCCCCCGGGCCGAGGGCGATCGGTTCGGGCACCCCGTCGACGGTGAGCACCGCGTGCCCGCGCCGGACCGCGTTGAACTTCACCGCCGGCGGCGCCTCGAAGGCGACCGCCCAGTCGCCGCCGGCCTCGAACGAGACGGAGAACCGGCTGGTCGTGCCGACGAGGGCGAGGACATCCTCAAGCGGATCAACATGCTGGACGCTCACGCAACAATCCTGGACGCGACAGCATTCTGAGTCCAGGTTCGCGCTCGTACGGTTGCTCACATGACACGCTTCACCACTCCGTTCACCGCCGCCACCACCGCCGCCGAGGTCCTGCGCGACGTCGACCTGACCGGTCGCCGCATCCTCGTCACCGGCAGCGCCTCCGGGCTCGGCGCCGCGACCGCGCATGCCCTCACCGATGCGGGTGCCGAGGTCGTCGGGCTCACCCGCCGGGAGATCGACCTGGCCGACCCTGCCTCGGTGCGGGCCTACACCGAGCGCTGGACGGGCCCGCTGCACGCCGTGGTCGCCAACGCCGGGATCATGGCGCTGCCCACCCGCCGGCTCGCCGCCAACGGCTGGGAACTGCAGCTCGCCACCAACTTCCTCGGCCACTTCGCCCTGATCACCGGCTTGCACGAGCACCTGCGGGCGGCCGGCGGCGCCCGGGTGGTCATGGTCAGCTCGGGCGCCCAGCTGATCTCCGGCGTCGACTTCGACGACCCGCACTTCGAGCGCCGCGCCTACGAGCCGTGGGTCGCCTACGGCCAGTCCAAGACCGCGGACGTGCTGCTCGCGGTCGCCCTCGCCAAGCGCTGGGCGGCCGACGGGATCACCGCCAACGCCCTCGCGCCGGGCCGCATCCACACCGCCCTGCAGCGCCACCTGGACGCGCCGACGATGCAGTCGATGGGCGCCATGGACGACGACGGCAACCTGCTGCACCCGGAGAACTTCAAGACCCCCGAGCAGGGCGCTGCCGCCTCGGTGATGCTGGCCGCGTCGCCGCTGCTGGCCGGCGTGACCGGCCGCTACTTCGACGAGGACAACCAGGAGGCCCCGGTGGTGCCGGGCGGCACCGGCCTGCAGCACGGCGTCGCCGAGTGGTCGGTCGACCCGCAGGCCGCCGACCGGCTCTGGAGCCTCGCGGTGGGCGCGCTGGGCGGTCAGCCGCCGGCTTCCTGAGCGTCCACCGGCGGGACGACGTCGAACAATTGCTCCCGCCACGAACCGAAGGCTCGCCGCGTCCCGCCGGCGTCGAGGATCCGGCCCCCGAACTGCTGCACGCCGGCCAGCCGGCCGCGGAACCTGCCGCCGTCCAATGCCGCGGCCTTGGTGGTCTTCCGCGACGGGTACTTCCACGGGACCCGGACCAGGGCGCCGTCACGCCACGGCACCTCGGGCCGGCCGGTGTGGTCCGGATCCGATCCACCGTCGAGGACGCGCCGCCAGCGCTTGTTGTCGATGCGCAGAGATCCGTAGACCCACAACCGCCGAGGGCTGCCCGCCAGGCCGAGCAGAAACTTCGGCGCGCGGCTCGGCTGGTCGGTCCACTGTGGTAGATAGCGGTCGAGGGCCCACCACTTCTCCAACTGCCAGATCACGTCGTCGAGGAACTTGTCGCTCTGGTCGGCGTCCCGGGGCATCCTGGGCCAGGTGCCCCGGCGTTCCCCGCCGTCCAGTGGTTTCGGTGACACCCGCACGACGATGGCGCCGCCGGCGGCTGCCACCTCCTGCCGGGTCAGGGCCGGCTCGTATCGACGTCCACCCAACGACTCGGGCAGCCCCGTCGGTGTGAATCTGCGCAGGTTGCCGTGCACCTTGTTGAAGATGTCCTGATCCCACAGCGCCGAGATCAGGGCTGCTTCCATGCCCTGAGCCATCTCGTCGTCCGCCGCGGGGATGGTCTCCACGAGCGGCTCCCGGCCGGTCTCGCGCAACTCCTCGATCCACCGTTTCAGCGGCCGGCGTTCCGCCTCGGATTCGATCTCCGAAGCCGCCTTGAGCCAGCCGGGGAGCCGGTTGCCGGTTCCCTTCCCGACATACCGGATGCGGGCCGTGTCGGGGTCACGGAACAGGTAGACGTAGTGGGTCTTGGACGAGCCGGTCCGGCGCTTCGCGGCGGCCATCAGGGCCTCCGGGTGACGACGTGTGCAGACATGCGACGGATTCTGCTGGACAGCGGATCGCAACGCTTCCCGATGTCTCGATGCCGACGCTGCCGGGCGTCACGGGCCGGTGGTGGTGAAGGGCGCGCTCAGCGGGCCCTCGTTGGCGGAGCGGTCGAGGCCGCTCAGGCAGTAGGTGACCGTGCCGGAGGGCGGCTTCGGGTCCCTCACCGCGGTGCCCGTGCGGCCGGTCGACACCAGGGCGGCGCCGTCGGGACCCGTACGGTAGAGGGCCCAGCTGGTGGCCTGCCCACCCGGCGCCGTCGTGATGACGATCGAGCCGTCGGCGGCGCGTTCGGCGCCGGTGATGCTCGGCGCGGCGGGCGGCTGGGCCGGCAGGTGGGCCATCCGTGGCGGCAGGGCCGGCGAGGCGTAGTGCCGGCTGCGGTACCGCTCCACCGCGCCCAGCTTGTTGCCGCGGATCTGCTTGGCGCTGAAGTGGATCTGGCCCTGGATGCCGTGCTTGTCGTTGAGCTGCATCTGCCGGTCCAGCTCGGCGGGATCGCTCCAGTCGCCCTTCTCGCCGATCCGGTAGTCGGCCATGCCGATGTAGAGCTGCACGTTCGTGCCCTTGACCGTGCGCACCCACCAGGGCAGCACCTTGGCGTAGTCGGCCTTGTCGAAGCCGATCGTCCAGTACAGCTGGGGCACGATGTAGTCGAGCCAGCCCTCGCGGACCCAGCGCCGGGTGTCGGCGTAGATCGCGCTGTAGCTCTCCAGGCCCTTGGTGTCGGAGCCCTCGCCGCCGTTGCGCCAGATGCCGAACGGGCTGATGCCGAACTTCACCCACGGCTTGATCTGCCGGATCCGCTGCTGCATCTCGCGGATCAGGGTGTTCACGTTCTCCCGGCGCCAGTCGGCCTTCGACTTGCCGGCGCCGTACTTCGCGTACGACGCGCTGTCGGGGAAGTCCTCGCCCTTCTCCGGGTACGGGTAGAAGAAGTCGTCGAAGTGCACGCCGTCGACGTCGTACTTCTGGACCGCCTCCAGCATCGAGTCCTCGACGAACTTGCGCGCCTCCGGGATGCCCGGATCGAAGTAGAGCCGGCTGGTCTTGCCGGTCGGGTAGGCGATGCGCCACTCCGGGTGGGTGCGCAGCGGATGGTTCGGCGCCAGCTTGGTCAGGTCGGCGCCCGCGCCGGCGGGCGCCGGCTGGGTCCCCCGGTACGGGTTGAACCAGGCGTGGAACTCCAGGTTCCTCTTGTGCGCCTCGTCGACCATGAACGCCATCGGGTCCCAGCCAGGGTCGGAGCCGTCGAGCCTGCCGGTGAGGAAGTTCGACCACGGGGCGAACTTCGACGGCCAGAACGCGTCGCCGCTCGGCCGGACGTGCACGAAGATCGCGTTGTGGTGCTGCGCGACGGCCAGGTCCAGCCACTTCAGGTACTCGGCCCTGACCTGCGCCTCGGACAGCCCCGGCTTGCTCGGGAAGTCGATGTTGTAGACCGTGGTCAGCCACATGCCGCGCAGTTCGCGGTTGGCGCGCACCGGCTGGGTCCCGCACTGCCCGGCCTCCGTCTGCGCCGGCGCCTCGACGACCGGCACGGCGTCGTCGCGCACCGCGGCCGGCTCGAAGAGGGCGGCCCGCAGCAGTCCGAGGCCGAGCACCGCCACGACCAGCAGCACCACGGAGGTCAACAGGGCGATCTGTACGGGGGGCCGGCGAAGCAAGGTCACAGCACCGACCGGTAGACCTCGAGGGTGTCCTCGGCGATCCGGGCCCAGCTGAAGTGCTCCACGGCGCGCCGGCGCCCGGCCTTGCCCATCGCCTCGGCCAGCTGCGGGTCACGCAGCACCCGGGTCAGCGTGGCGGCCAGGTCGGCGACGAACTTCTCCGGGTGCACCGGGGTGCCGGTGCCGTCCTCGACCTGCTCGATCGGCACCAGCAGGCCGGTCTCGCCGTCCGCGACCACCTCCGGGATGCCGCCGGTCGCGGTGGCGACCACCGCGGTCTCGCAGGCCATCGCCTCCAGGTTGACGATGCCCATCGGCTCGTAGACCGACGGGCAGACGAAGACCGTGGCGTGCGTGAGGACCTGGATGACCTCCTGCTTGGGCAGCATCTCCTGCACCCAGATCACGCCGTGCTCGTCGCGGGCCGCGCGCAGGTCCCGGGCCAGGGCCTCGACCTCGGCGGCGATCTCCGGCGTGTCCGGGGCGCCGGCGAGCAGGATGATCTGGGCGTCGGCGGGCAGGTCCTGGCAGGCCCGCATCAGGTAGGGCAGGCCCTTCTGCCGGGTGATCCGGCCGACGAAGACGACGCTCGGCCGGCTGCGGTCGATGCCGAGCCGGTCGACGACGTCGGTGCCGTGGTCGGGCGAGTACAGCTCGGTGTCGATGCCGTTGTAGACCACGTGGATCCGGTCCGGGTCCACCGAGGGGTACGCCTTCAGCACGTCGCGGCGCATCCCGCCGGAGACCGCGATGATCGCGTCGGCGTGCTCGATCGCGGTCCGCTCGCAGAACGAGGACAGCGCGTACCCGCCGCCGAGCTGCTCGGCCTTCCACGGGCGCAGCGGCTCCAGGCTGTGCGTGGTCATCACGTGCGGGACGCCGTGCAGCAGTTTCGCGGTGTGCCCGGCGAAGTTCGCGTACCAGGTGTGGCTGTGCACCACGTCGGCGCCGGCACAGCCGGACGCCATCGCCAGGTTCACCCCCATGGTGCGCAGCGCCGCGTTCGCGCCGGCCAGTTCGGCGGGTTCCGGGTACGCCGTGACGCCGGGCTCGTCGCGCTCGGCGCCGAAGCAGTGCACCCGCACCTCGGCGAGCCGGCGCAGGTCCCGGGAGAGGTACTCCAGGTGGACGCCGGCGCCGCCGTACACCTCCGGCGGGTACTCACGGGTCAGCAGGTCGGCACGGAGCGCGGGAAAGTCGGCCACGCCCGCAGGATAGTCGGCCCGGCGGCCGGCCGTTCAAGTCGCGCTCCGACCGGACGATAAGCGGGTACGTGAATCGGCTCGGGAATCGCGCATGGCCGGCCTACCTGTCGGCCGGCGCGGCGGTCACCGCGGCCACCATGTTCAGCCAGCGGTGGGCGGTCGCCGGCGCCACGGTGCTGCAGGTCTCCGCCGTGCTCGCGGTGCTCTACGGCCTGTACCGCCACCGGCCGGCCCGGCCGGTGTTCTGGTGGCTGGCGGCGGCCGCCCTCGGCTGCTACGCCGCCGCTCAGGCGTGGTGGCGGATCGGCTTCGCCGGGCGGCGGCCCGACATCCCCACCGAGACCTTCGACGACCTGCTGTTCTTCCTGGCGTTCGGGTTCTCGGCCGCGGCCCTGCTGGTGCTCGCCGGGCGGCACATCCCGCCGGTGCAGCGCCGCGCCGACGTGCTCGACGGGCTGATCGTCTTCGTCGCGATGGCCGGGGTCACCTGGACCGTCGCGGCCGAGCCGTTCCTGGTCCGGCACGGCGGCGACGTCCCGGCCGTGCTGCTGTTCGGCACGTACGAGGTGCTCGACCTGATCCGCATCTCGCTGGCCGGGATGGTGGTGCTGGCCGCGGGCCGGCGCAGCGTCGCGGAACGGCTGATGCTCGGCGGCACGCTGGTGCAGATCGTCGGGGACGTGGTGTTCACCACCGCGCAGGCCGGGCGCAACGTCTACGGCTGGGACCCGGGCGTGCTGGCCGGGCTGCGGATCACCGAGCTGCAGGACGTCTTCTGGGTGTTCGGCTCGGTGCTGATCGGCGCGGCGGCGCTGCACCCGGCGATGGCCACACCCGCGGTCGCGCGCAGCACCGACGGGCGGATGTCGCGGGTGCGGCTCGTCGTGTTCGTCCTGCTCGCCGTCGCCTGCCCGATGCTCTCCGGCGGCTTCCGCCCGGGGTCCACCACGACCGTCCTGCCGGTGCTGCTGTCCGCCGCGCTCTCCGTGCTGCTCGTGGTCCGGATGGGGGTGCTCGGCGGGCTGGTCCAGCGGCGGGCGGAGGCGCTCGACGCCGCCCTGCGGCAGCAGGACGTGCTGCGCGCCGAGCTGGAGCACCGGGCCACCCACGACTCGCTGACCGGGCTCGGCAACCGGGCCGCGCTGACCGCGGCGCTGGAGGCCGCGACGGCCCGGCCGGCCGGTGACCGCGGCTGGCTCGTGCTGCTCGATCTGGACGGGTTCAAGCAGGTCAACGACAGCCTGGGGCATCCGGTCGGCGACGAGTTGCTGGTCGCGCTCGGCGGCGACTTCCGCTCGGTGGTCCCGGACGGCCTGGTGGCCCGGCTCGGCGGGGACGAGTTCGCGGTGGTGCTCGGCCCGGCGCCGGCCGCGGTGGTCCGGGAGCGGACCGAGGCGCTGCTGCGGGTCGCCTCGCTCGCCCGCACGGTCAGCGGGCACCCGGTGCGGGTCTCGGCCAGCCTGGGCGTGCTCGATCTGGACAACGTCGGATCGGTGGCGCGGGCCCTGCACGACGCGGACACGGCGCTCTACGCCGCGAAGGGCGCCGGCCGGGCGTGCTACCGCTTCGCGCCGGCATGAGCGCCGGCCCGAACGGGAGGACGAGCGGCGGCATGATCAGTAAGATCATGGCAGCGCGAGCAAGATATTTCGAACCGCCCTTTCGGGTGGCGAACGGGCGGCCGGAACATTAGCGTCCTTCCCATGGCTGTCAAGGTGCTTGCGATCGTTCTGGCTGGTGGAGAAGGCAAGCGCCTGATGCCCCTGACGGCGGACCGGGCCAAACCCGGCGTCCCGTTCGGCGGCATCTACCGCATGATCGATTTCGTCCTGTCCAACCTCGCCAACGCGGGGTATCTCAAGATCGTCGTGCTGACGCAGTACAAGTCGCACTCCCTCGACCGGCACATCTCCAAGACGTGGCGGATGTCGACGCTGCTGGGCAACTACGTCACTCCGGTGCCGGCCCAGCAGCGGCTCGGCCCACGATGGTTCGCCGGCTCGGCCGACGCGATCTACCAGAGTCTCAACCTGATCAATGACGAGTCCCCCGACTACGTGATCGTCTTCGGCGCCGACCACATCTACCGGATGGACCCGAAGCAGATGGTCAACGACCACATCGCCTCGGGCGCCGCGGTGACCGTCGCCGGCATCCGCCAGCCGCTGTCGCTGGCCGACCAGTTCGGCGTGATCGAGGTCGGGCCGGACGGCAAGAAGATCCAGGCATTCCGGGAGAAGCCGCGCGACGCGGTCGGCCTGGCCGACTCCCCCGACGAGGTCTACGCCTCGATGGGCAACTACGTGTTCACCACCCGGGCGCTGTGCGAGGCCGTCTCCGCCGACGCGCAGAACCCGGACAGCAAGCACGACATGGGCGGCAACATCATCCCCATGCTGGTCGAGCGCGGCGAGGCGAACGTCTACGACTTCCGCGACAACGACGTGCCGGGCAGCACCGAGCGCGACCGCGGTTACTGGCGGGACGTGGGGACGCTGGACTCGTTCTACGAGGCCCACCAGGATCTGATCGCCACCCTGCCGATCTTCAACCTCTACAACCACGACTGGCCCATCTTCACCAACTACGGCTCCTGGCCGCCGGCCAAGTTCGTGCATGGGTACGACGACCGCCAGGGCCGGGCCATCGACTCGATGATCTCGCCCGGTGTGGTGGTCTCCGGCGCCCTGGTCGAGCGCTCGATCATCTCCCCGAACGTGCGGGTGAACTCGTGGGCGCACGTCGACGGCGCGGTGATCATGGAGGGTGTCTCGGTGGGCCGCCGCGCGGTGATCCGCAACGCGATCATCGACAAGAACGTGGTGATCCCGGAGGGCGCGCAGATCGGCGTCGACCTGGACCGGGACCGCAAGCTCTACACGGTCAGCGACAACGGGGTGGTGGTGATCGGCAAGGGCCAGCGGGTGGAGCTGTAATCACCCGCCCGGCGCCGCGACCGTTCAGTCACTGCCGCGCAGCGTGTAGGACGGGGAGACGCCGAACCGCTCCCGGTAGGCGCCGGCGAAACGGCCCAGGTGGGTGAAACCCCACCGGTACGCCACCTCGCTGACGCTGAGCTGGCCGGGGTCGGAGCGGGACAGCTCGGCGTGCACCCCGTCCAGGCGCAGCCGCCGCAGATAGGTGAGCGGCGGCATCCCGACGTGCTGGCGGAACGACTCCTGCAGGACCCGGACGCCGACGCCGGCCACGTCGGCGAGGTCGCCCACGGTGAACGGCCGCCACGGCTCCGCGTGCATCACGTCGAGGGCGCGTTTCACGGTGCGCGGGCGGTGCGGGCCCTGCAGGCCGGCCGGCTCCTCGCCGTACGGATGCTCGACGGTCAGCGCCAGCCCGCTGACCACCATGTCCCGCCAGCGCGCCGCCATCCGGGGCTGACTGGCCAGCCCGTCGGCGTCGCGCAGCTCGGCCAGCAGCAGCCGGACCATCGCCGCCCAGGTCCGGCCGGGGCCGTCGACCAGGTCGAAGGTGGCGCCGAGCGGGAGCGGCGAGACCACCCGCTGGTCGAGGGCGGCGTCCAGCTCGCGTTCCAGGGCGCCGCGCTCGATCTTGACGCTGAGCAGCCGGCAGGTGCCGGGCCAGTCCAGCTCGATGTCGCCGGTCGGCCGGTAGACCACGGCCCGGGTGGGGTCGGCCTCGACGACCGCGCCGCGGTGCCGCGAGCGCAGCATCCCGGTGAGCGGCACCAGCACGTGGTACGACGTCTCCAGCGCCCCGATGGTGACCCGGATGTCGGTGCCGTACCCCACCTCGCCGACGGTGATCGGGCCGAGCAGCACCACATCGGCGGAGAACTGGAAGGTGCGCGGGTCGCCGACCGGCTCGATCCGCAGCGGACCGTAGTAGATCTTGCGGCAGAACGCCCGCGCCTCCTCCATGTCGGTGGTGTGCAGTCCGACATGGACCGGGACATCCGCGCCGTGGAACAGGCTGCCCGCCATGGCGTCCACACTAGTCGCGGGACGGGCCACGGGCAGACCCCGATCGGGTATCGCCGCTCATCGAATCCGGCGAATGATCACGGGGCGGTCCGCCGGGACGTGCCCGGCGGACCGTCGCGTCAGGCCGCGACCGGCACCCGGCCCGGAACGGCGTGGGCCGGCCAGCTGAACATGGTGACCGCGCCGCCGCGTACCTCCACCTCGGCCAGCGGCTCGGCGGCGTCCTGCCAGATCAGGTAGCGGCCCTGCGGCAGGGCGTCGAGCACCACACAGTAGGTGACGCCGCCGCGCACGAACCGGGCGCGGACCGCGGCGTGCGTACGCTCACCGGGCTCCCCGACCGGGCTGACCTCGATCTCGTGGCCGTGCCACTGCGCCAGGGTGTCGATGATCAGGGCGCCGATCCGGCCGCCGATGTTCAGCATGACCGTGCCCTGCCCCGACGGAGCGAGGGTGTGGTGATGGTGGTGGTGGCTCATGAGGGGTTCCCGAATCCGTCGAACGGCGTCCCCAGGTAGGGGAACTTCTTCAGCAGCTTGGCGCTGGAGTCCTTGATGCTCAGGCCCTGCTCGACCGCGGCGGCCGCGGCGTCCGGCTCGAAGTCGGCGTTGACCAGCGGCACGGTCGCGCCGGCGATGGCCCGCAGCGAGATCGAGACCACGTCGTCGGCGATCCGCCGGCCGTTCGGGAAGCCCGCCAGGTCACCGCCGAGCAGGCCGAACTTGTTCTCCTTGGCGGCCGGCGGGATCGCGGTGTTCAGGCGCAGCATGTCGGCCTGCAGCTCACCGGTGTTGTTCTGGAAGCCGTCGATCAGCCCGTCCGGGATGCCGGTGAGCAGGATCGCCAGCAGGTCGGCACGCGGTTCCTTGGTCTCGTTGAGCGCGGCCAGGTTGTCGAACAGGCCCGGGTAGAGCACCGGCAGCAGCGCACCCAGCTCGGGCGTGGCGACGAACTCGGCGAACCGCTTGTCCTCGCTCGGCGGCAGGCTGTTCCACCTGTCCTTCTCCGCCATCGGAACGATGACCTCGTTGAACAGCGGGTTGCCGAGCCGGGACACCTGCACCTGCGGCCCGACCACCACGTCGCCGGACCTGCCGTCGCCGTTGCGGACCTCCACCTGGCGGCGGCCGGCCGAGGTCCACACCCCGATGACCGCGCCGGCGTCGCGGCCGCGGACCCGCTTCTTGCCGTCGCGGCGCACCATGTGCAGCGGGATCTGGATCGCGATGCTGTGCACGTTGGTCTTGTCGGTGGCGTTGACCGCCTTTCCGGCGTAGTTGAACAGGTTCTGCCCGACCAGGTGCTTGTCCTGGAACGGGCGCAGCGTGCCCAGGTCGAAGATGGCGCCCAGGTCGACGAAGAACGCGTCGGCGCGCTGGCCGGCGAAGACCTTCTCACCGGTCTTCAGCTTGTGCACGGCGTCGGCGGCGAGCTGCTCGTAATCGGGGATGGAGAGCGGGCCGACGTTGCACGGCGGGCAGGGCAGGTTCTTGGCGAGCACCGTGCTCTTGCCGGACGAGTCCACCTTGGTGACCGAGTAGAACTGGCGGCGGTTCCAGTTCTCGCTGTCCAGCGACTCGATCGGGCCGGTGTTGTAGAGGAACGTCCGGTCGTTGCGCAGCTCGGTACGGAACCGGAACTGATAGGTGACGTCGGGGCGGGCGTCACCGTTCGCGTCGATGTGGATCTCGTAGAGCACGTCGTCGCCGAACTCGAAGAAGTTCGGGCCGCTCGCCGGCAGCTGCAGCGGCACGTAGTTGGCGATCAGCGTGACCGTGTCGGGGTCGTCGGGGCTGACGAAGGCGTACAGGTCGGAACTGTCGGCCACCGGGTCCTTGCTGATCTCCGGGGCTTCGCGATGGGAAGACATCTTTTCCTCCGGGAGGTCAGCGGCCGGCGGCCTTGATCAGGCTCGCGGCGAGCTTCTTGTCGGTGATGGTCTTGCGCTTCTCACCGGAGAAGACGTCGATCGTGCCCTTCTTGGCGTCCAGGACCGAGACCACCAGGGGGGAACCGTCGCCGGCGGCGGACTCGTTCTCACCGGCCAGGCTCAGGCCGGCGACCGAGGCCGCGGAGACGCCGGCGCCGGTCGCGGCGAGGGCGAGAACCCGGCGGCGGGACAGCCACTGGCGTCCCTGGGCACGGTAACGAACACGACTCATGCTTGGCCTTTCGTCGTCGTTGGGGGCCGGACAGGCAATGCATCGTCGACGCCCGTCAGTACGAGATCCACAGCCGAGCGGTTCAACTCTTTTCGCGGCGGCGCAGCCGTGCGACGCCCGTACCGGCCGCCACCAGGGCGGCTGTTGCGAGCGCTCCCACGATCAGGAAGTGCCCGAAAGTGATCGTGCTGTCCTCGGCCGCGCCCGCCGCCTTCTCAGCGGCCGCCAGGACCGGCGCGGCGCTGCTCGGTTCCGGCGTAGCCGGCGCGGCGGTGCCCGGCGTGGCCGGCGCCTCGGATGCCGGCGCCGCTGCCGTGGGCGTGGCCTTCCTCGTCTTCGCCGGCCGCGCCGCCGGGGTCTTCGCCGCGGCCGGGAACACCAGGTCAGAGCAGGAGTAGTAGGTGTCCGGCGTGCTGGACGTCTCCCAGACCACATAGAGCACGTGCCGCCCGGTCCGCTCCGGCAGCTTCACCCGCATCCGGTAGGCGCTGTCGCGCAGCGGCGGGTCCTTCACCTCGGCGAGCGGCTGGGCGCCCAGGTCGTCCCAGGCCAGCTTCTTCTCCGGCGAGTACCCCGGACGGGTGAGATAGATCCGGAACGAGCCCTGGTGCGGGATCGTCCCCCGGTAGGAGACGCTGAGCCGCTGTCCGGAGCGCACCTCGGTCGCCGGGAAGTCGTCGCGGGCCAGGTCCAGGCCCCGGTAGGTGTCGATGCCCGCGCTGCACAGCTTCCCGTCCGGCACCCGCTGCCGGTCGTCGCCGTTCACCCCGGCCAGCCGCACGTTGTCGTACGCGCCGAGGAAGCCGCCGGTGGCCTTCAGCGCGGCCTTGCAGGCCGCGGCCGCGCGCTGCACGCCGTTGCCGGCGCACGCCGCGCTCCGGCTGATCGGCGTCATCGGCGCGCCGTGCGCCAGCGCGGGCAGAGGTACGGCGGGCACCGACGCGGCGGCGAGCAGACCGGCGATGGCGAGACGTCGGACGAGCACGGGATCTCCCGGGTACACGGTGACCGGGAGTTTCCCGGCCACCCGGGAGTACGTACTTCCGGCACCGCTCGTTCAGCGCACGCGCCGCTGTGATTGCATGGCCGAGTCCGGTAACAACTTGGAGGATTCATGAGCAAGCCCGACGTCGGCCCCATCCCCGACGCCCCCGCCACCGAACTGGCGATCGAGGACATCGTGGTGGGCGAGGGCCAGGAGGCCAAGCCCGGCGATTTCGTCAGCGTCCACTACGTGGGTGTCGCCCAGTCCACGGGCAAGGAGTTCGACGCCTCCTACAACCGGGGCGAGGCCTTCGGCTTCCGGGTCGGTGGCCAGCAGGTCATCGCCGGCTGGGACCAGGGCGTGGCCGGCATGAAGGTCGGCGGCCGCCGCCGGCTGGTCATCCCGCCGCACCTGGGCTACGGCGCCCGCGGCGCGGCCGGCGCGATCAAGCCCAACGAGACCCTGATCTTCGTGGTGGACCTGCTCGAGGTGCACTGACCAGCGATGTCCGAGCGGCCCGTCCGGATCACCGGACGGGCCGCTCGACGTTGTATGACAATCGTCTTACGCTGGCGGTGTGGGGTACGAGTGGTTGACGGCGGCGCTGGCCGCGCTCCGTGACGTCGCACCCCACGAGGCGACGGAGGTGCTCTCCGCGCCGCGGCGGCTGCCGATCGCGGCGGAGAGCGCCGGGGTGCACTTCCTGACGATCAGCGGGCGCACCCGGGCGGGGCGGCCACTGGTGGTCGCGGTCCGCCTGCTCGGCGGGCACCAGCAGCAGATCATCGGGGCCCGCGAGATGACAGCCGAAGAGCTGACCCGGTTCGAGAAGTGGGAGGCGTCATGAGATACAGCGACGACCAGCTCAGTGCCGCGGCCGCGGCGTTCGCCGACGGTCAGGTCACCTACCACGAGTCCCGGCCGGTGGCGCTGCCCCCGGTGCCGGAGACCGAGCCGATGGTGCCGCTCGGGGTCCGGGTGCCGCCGGCGCTCGCCCAGCGGGTCCGCGACGCCGCCGACCAGGCCGGCGTGCCCTATTCGCAGCTGGTCCGGGAGTGGATCGAGCTGGGGCTGACCGAGATGGCCGGCGACCTCACCGTCTCGGTGGCGGTGCTGCGGCGGGCCATCGCGCACGCCGCCCAGAGCGGCCACGCGGCCTAGCGCACTCCCCGCCAGCGGTGGCTGGCACGGTAGGCGTAGGCGCGCACCCCGTGCACGGCGCCGGTGGGGTGCAGGTCGGCGGTCGAGTTGCGCACCGGGTCGAAAGCCAGCGCCGCGTCCGTGGCCGCGGGCAGCGCGGCGCCGAAGCGCACCCGCCCGAACGCGTGCGGGCCGGCGAAGAGCAGCAGAGCGGCGCGGCCGGTGGCGGCCGCGGCGGCGACGGACTCCAGCGAGTCCCCCAGCGGCACGGCGTCCGGGTCGGCGCCCGCCGCCAGATAGACCTTGTGGCCCGCGCCGGTGCGGTAACCGGTGATCGTGCCGTACCGGGAGTCGAAGGCGCGCCGTGGCATCGGGACGTGCCGGGTCAGGCGGCTCTTGCCGGTGGTGGAGAGCAGCAGGTCGGTCTCGCCGACCCGGACCGCCAGGCCCAGGACGTCCGGCCGGCTGCGGCGGGTGCCGGCGCCCTTGGAGATCCGCACCGTCACCGGGTGCACGGCGGGGCGGCCGAGCAGCTCCGAACCGGTGCCGGACACACCCCAGATCTCCAGCTCACCGGTGAACGAGCGGCCGTCCGGGTGCAGCGACCGGCGGTGGCGGGAACGTGCGAGCCGGACGCCGAGCGCCAGCGCCGCACCGGACATGATCACGGTCATCACTCTCACAGCGCTCAGCCATACCCGTACGCCGGGCCGGCAATCACGGGCGCAGGTGCTCGACGGTGATGTCGTGATTCTCGGCCAGCCGCCTGGCGATCAGTGACCGGTGGCAGGCTTGCGCGTCGCGTTCGACACACAGCAGCGCCGCTGATCCGCGACCCGGCAGCGTGGCGACGAGCGGGGCGAGGTCGGCGCGGTCGAGGATCTCGGTGGTGTAGCGGCGGGTGTACTCGGCGGCCAGCTCGCGGCGTGAGCGTTTGCCGACACCCTGGCGGTGGTCCTCGGCGTACTGCAGGTGGCGCAGCTCGGTGGTCGGGGCGAGCTCGCGGTGGTGCTCGTAGGCGATCCCGGCGCCGGCCAGGGCCGCCTGCAGCCGCAGCGAGTTCGCCCAGGCGTACTCGGGGCCGCGGACTCCGCGGCGCTGGCGCACGTCCAGCAGCAGGCGGACGTCCGCGAGCCGCAGCCGCCGCAGGAAGGACTCGCCGTCGAAGCCGTAGACGCCGATCGTCACCACTGAGCGCACCGGAGCTCACCTCCCCTGCCGGCTGCCCGGGCCCGCGCGACGGGCCCGGGCAGCGTCGGTCACGCGACCGCGGTTCCCTCAAGCTCGACCATCTGGCCGGGAATCGCCAGCCGGGTCACGCCGAGCATCGTGGTGGCCGGCGCCACCCCGGCCGCGCCCAGCCGCGACGCCAGCACGCCGTAGTGCGGGAACAGCTGGTCGACGTCGGTGGTGTAGACGTTGAGCCGCACCAGGTTCGCCAGCGACATGCCGGCCCCGGCGAGCACGGCCTCCAGGTTGTCCAGGCTCAGCGCCAGCTGCCCCGCCATGTCGCCGTCGTGCTGGGGCTTGCCGTCCTCGCTCATCGCGGTCTGCCCGGAGCAGTACAGGGTCCGGGTCTGGCCCGAGACCAGTTCGCCCTGGTTGAACCCCATCTCCACCGACCACGTGACCGGGTTGACCGCCGTTCGCTGCACTGCCACATCCGCTCCATTCGACTCGTCCGGCCGGTTGGCCGCCGTTCTCGACGAAGCCTCGCAACAAATCACGACATCCTCTGTCGTGTATTCCGATAATGTTCGCGCATGCGCGCCGACCGGCTGGTCTCCCTGGTCCTGCTGCTGCGCCAGCGGGGCCGGCTGACCGCGGAGACCCTCGCCCGCGAGCTGGAGGTATCCACCCGCACCGTGCTGCGCGACATCGAGGCGCTGTCCGCCGCCGGCGTCCCGGTGCACGCCGAGCGCGGGCGGCACGGCGGCTTCGCGCTGCTGCCCGGCTTCCGGACCGAGCTGACCGGGCTCAACCACGACGAGGCGCTGGCCGTGCTCACCGCCGGGTCGGGGCGCGGCGAGCAGGTCTTCGGCCTCGGGTCGGCGCTCGCCTCGGCCATGCGCAAGGTGGTCGACGCGCTGCCGGAGAGCCACCGGGCCACCGCGAGCGACGCGGCCCGGCGGATCCTGGTCGAGCCGGAGACCGACCTGCTCTCCCGCCGCACGGCCACCGAGACGGTGCCGGACGCGACGATGGCCGAGGTCCGGCACGCGGTGCTCGCCGGGCGCAAGCTGCGCCTGCACTACGCGGCCGCCGGCCAGGCGGCACGGTGGCGCACAGTGGACCCGATCGGGCTGGTCACCGTGCGCGACCGCGGATATCTGCTGGCCCGGCGGGACGGTGACGACCGCACCTACCGGCTGTCGCGGGTGCTGGCCGCCGAAGCGCTGCCCGAGCCGGCACAGCGGCCCGACCGGGTCGATCTGGACCGGATCTGGCAGGAGCGCCGCGCGCAGTTCCTCTCCGACGGCCACCTCAGCGTGCTGGTGCGGGTGAACCCGGCGCGGCGCGAGGACCTGCTGGCCATGGCGGTGGCGGTCCGCGCCGAGGAACCCGGCGCGGACGGCTGGCCGCGGCTGGAGGTGACCTTCCAGGACTCGTGGCACGCCGAGTGGGCGCTGTGGCAGCTCGCGGCGAGCGCGGAGGCGCTGTCCCCGCCGTCGCTGCGCGCCGCGCTGCGCGAGCGGGCGGCCGCGCTGGCCGACCGCTACCAGCCGCTCGCCCCGCCACCCGCCTGAGCCCGGCACCCGGTCGCGCAACCATCCGCTCCAGCCCGGCGCCCGCCGGGCGGCCGCAACCCGGCAGCCGGCCGCGCGGATGCCACGGGCGTCGTAGCTGCGCCTGGGGCGGCGTAGCCCGTACCGGAAAGGGTTTTCTAAAAGATCAGATCCAGCAGCATCACGCAGGCGAAACCGACCACCGAGATGATCGTCTCCATGACCGACCAGGTCTTGATGGTCTGGCCGACGGTCATCCCGAAGTACTCCTTGACCATCCAGAAGCCGGCGTCGTTGACGTGCGAGAAGAAGAGCGAGCCGGCGCCGATCGCGAGGGCGAGCAGGGCGACGCCGGTGCTGTCCAGGCTGCCGGCGAGCGGGGCGACGATGCCGGCCGCGGTGATCGTGGCGACCGTGGCGGAGCCGGTGGCGACGCGGATGCCGACCGCGACCAGCCAGCCCAGCAGCAGCGCGTTGATGTTGGCGTCCCGCGCCGCGTCGGCGATCACGGTGCCCACCCCGGCGTCGACCAGCACCTGCTTGAAGCCGCCGCCGGCGGCGACGATCAGCAGGATGCCGGCGATCGGCGGCAGCGAGCCGCCGAGCACCGCGGAGGTCTCCTTGCGGTCGAAACCGGCCCGGTGACCGAGCGTCCACATCGCGAGGACGACCCCGGCGAGCAGCGCGACCACCGGCTCGCCGGCGATCTCCAGGGCGTTGCGGACGGTGTTGCCCTCGGGGAGGACGAGTTCGCCGACGCCGCGGGCCAGCATCAGCGCGACCGGGAGCAGCACGGTGAGCACAGCCGGCCAGAAACCGGGGCTGCGGCGGCCGGAGACCTGCCGGTCGACGAGTTCGGCCGGGTCGCCGGCGCCCGGGTTGAGCAGGTCGTCGCGGTCCACGAAGTCCCGGCCGCCGGCCGGGCCGGAGCCGGACCGGTCACCGGCGGGTTCGAGCAGCGCGGGCACCGGGACGTGCACGTAGCGGGCGACGAGGTTGGCGAAGACCGGCCCCGCGATGATCACCGTGGGGATCGCGCAGATCAGGCCGAACAGCAGGGTCAGACCGAGGTCGGCGTTCAGGCTGGAGATCGCGACCAGCGGGCCGGGGTGCGGCGGCACCAGGCCGTGCAACACCGAGAGCCCGGCCAGGGCCGGGATGCCCAGACGGAGCAGACCCACATCGGTACGGCGGGCGACCAGCAACACGATCGGCACCAGCAGCACCACGCCGACCTCGAAGAACAGTGGCAGGCCGACCAGGGCGGCGACCCCGGCCATGGCCCACGGCAGGGCCGCGCCCGAGACGCCGTTGACCACCCGGCTGACCACGCTGTCGGCGCCGCCCGACTCGGCGAGCATCGCGCCGATCATCGAACCCAGCGCGATCAGCAGACCGACGCTGCCGACCGTGGTGCCCAGCCCGGTGGTGAACGAGTCGATCGTGCTGCCCGGCGCGGCGCCGGCGGCCAGGCCGAGAACGGCGGAGCCGCCGATCAGGGCCAGGAACGGATGCCACTTGGCCCACGCGATGAGCAGGACGACGACAGCGATGCCGAGCACCGCAGCGAGAACGAGCTGGCCGGTGCCGGCATCGGTGATGGCCTCGGCGGCGATGATCGACATGGGGCGGCGATACCCCTCGCCGACGCACCTGAATCCGCCGAGGCACTCACGTCACCGTGTGTTCGTGCCCACCAACTGCGGCAGCGGGTTCACCAGGCCGGAGGTGCTCAGGGCGGCGACCTGCGGCGGCGTGTCCGGGAAGACCGCCGGGCAGTGCGTGCCCTTCGCCGGGGTGCGGCGCTCGACCAGGTAGGTGTCGATCGCCGCCTGCGCGCACGGGCTCAGCCAGTACGTGCCGTGACCGACGCCGTCATAGGTCAGGAACGTGCTGCTGGGCAGCTGCTTGGCCAGGCTGCGGCCCCACTCGTACGGCGTGGCGACGTCCCAGCGGCTGTTCGCCAGCAGGATCGGCGGCAGCTTGCCGGACGCCTTCAGCCGGTGCGGCGGGTTGCTCACCGGGTACGGCCAGTTCTGGCAGCTCGTCAGGTCGGTCCAGGCGAGCGGGTTGAACCTGGTGTGCGGGGCCAGCCGGTTCTGCACCCGTTCCAGGGCGGCCAGCGCCCTGTACGAGCCCAGCTCGAACCGGTAGTCGGAGCACATCACCGGCAGGTAGCCGTTCTCGACCGGCTCGCCGCGGCGCAGCCGTGCGGTGTCCGCGCCCGCCGGGGCGTCCCCGCCGAGGGCGGCGAGCAGGTTCGCCAGGTCGAACCAGCTGACCGGGTCGTAGAGGTAGCCGAAGATCGCGGAGATCAGGGTCTCCGGCGCGACCTGCTCACCCTCGAAGACCAGTTCGCCGGCCTCGGCCTCGGCGTAGAGCCCGTCGAAGTAGGCGAGCACGTCCTCGTCGTTGAGCACGCACGCCTCGGTGCGCTCGCACCACTTCGCGAACTCGGTGAACGAGCCCTCCATGGCGAGCGACTCGTACGCCTGGTAGCCGAGAATGTTCTGCGAGTGGTCCATGTTCGAGTCCAGCGTCATGGCCCGGATCCGGGTCGGGAACAGCTCGGCGTACTGCTGGCCGATCATCGTCCCGTAGGAGACGCCGTAGTAGCTGATCTTCGACTCGCCGAGGCCGGCCCGGATCGCGTCCATGTCGCGGGCCACGCTGGCGGTGTCCACGAACTTGAACAGCGGGCCGCTCAGCTCCCGGCAACCGGCGAAGAGCTCCCGGTTGGCGGCGCGCAACTTCGCGTACTCCGCGGCGCTCTTCGGATAGGCGAACTCCTGCTGCGCGGCGATGTCGTCGCTGTCGCACTGAATGGCCTGGCTGCGGGCCTGCCCGCGCGGGTCGAAACCGATGATGTCGAACCGGTTGACGATCGCCGGGGAGAACGCGTCACCGGCGGCGAAGGCGAAACTCACGCCGGAACCGCCCGGACCACCCGGGTTGATCAGCAGCGAGCCGATGCGCTGCGCCGGGTCGGCGGCGGGCAGCTTCGCGAGGGCCAGGGTGAGTTTCGGGCCGTGCGGCCGGGACCAGTCGATCGGCACCTCGAGGGTGCCGCAGAGGACCCGTTCGGGGGCCTCCTCGGCGGGATCGCACGGGGCCCAGGCGATGCTCCCCGCCTGCGGGCTGGGCTTTCCCGCCTGCTGGCTGGGCTTGTTGGCGGCGGCCGCCGGAGCGGCCGGGACGAGCAGGAGGAGCGCGAGCAGAGGTACGACTTTGCGTCTCATGGGCGAACCTCATGGGTCGGCGGCAGGGTCGTGGCGTGCCGCCGGCTTGGTCACCGGCGACCGCCCGCCCCATTCAAACCTGCCGATGCAACCGCCGTCAGCCCCGGCCGCCCGCGGATCGTGCGGTCGTTCGTCCGCGGCCCTGTCAGCGGGACAGGCCGGCCTTCACACCGTGGGTGAGTTCGTCGCCGAGGACCTCGGCGTCGCCGCGCGCGACCGCCTCCAGGGCGAGTTTCGCGACCACCGCCGGGTCGGTCTTGCGGTCGGCGGGGACGTTCGCGGCCATGTCGGTGTCCATGTAGCCGACGTGCAGACCGGTCACCGTGATGCCGGCCGGCGCCAGCAGGTCACGGCTGGCGTTCGTCAGGGCCCAGGCCGCGGCCTTCGACGCCGAATATGAACCGGCGGCACCCGGGTGCAGCCAGGACAGCACGGAGAGCACGTTGAGCACGGCTCCCCCGCCGTTGGCCGTGAGCACCGGGGCGAACGCGCGGGTCACGGCGAGCGTGCCGAAGTAGTTGACCTCCATGTCGCGGCGGATGCCGTCCAGGTCACCGTCCAGCAGCGACTCGCCGGCCGCGACGCCGGCGTTGTTGATCAGCAGGGTGGCGTCGGAGGCGGTGGCCGCGGCCCGGGAGATCGACTCGGGGTCGGTCACGTCGAGCCGCAGCGGCACGGCGCCGGGCAGGTCGATGCTCTCGGTGTCGCGGGCGGCGGCATAGACCTTCGCCCCGCGCTCGATCAGCTGGGCGGCGAGGTGGCGCCCGAATCCACGGTTGGCTCCGGTGATGACGGCTACGGCGTCGGTGAGTTCCATGCCGCTTAGATTACGTGCATCATCTAATACGCACCAGGTAATAGATGACACACCTCATCTATAGTTGCGGTCATGGGACGGGTATCGCAGGCGCAGGCCGCACAGAACCGGGAACGGATCGTCGCTACGGCAGCCCGGCTGTTCCGGGAGCGCGGAGTCGCAGGGGTGAGCGTCGCTGATGTGATGGCCGAGGCGGGGATGACGCACGGCGGGTTCTACAAGCACTTCGCGTCGAAGGACGCGCTGGTGGCGGAGGCGGTCACGCAGGCTTTCGCGGAGCAGGCGAGCAGCATCGCGGGGCGGGGCTCGGCACGCAGCGACGACGCGCGGACTGCCCTGCTGGAGGCCTACCTGTCCCCCACTCACCGCGACCACCCCGGCACCGGCTGCCCGTCCGCGGGTTTCGGCGGAGACGTCGCTCGCGCAGCCGGCGGGAACGCGACGCGCCAGGCCTACGCGGACGGGGTCGAGGCCTTCGCGCACCTCGCGGGCGTGGCCGGCGAGGCTGACCTCGCCGCCGTCAGCACCATGGTTGGCGCGCTGCTGCTGTCGCGGGCAACCGCCGGCACGGAACTCTCCGACCGCATCCTGGCCGCCGCCCGCGAGGCCCTGATCAGCCCAGCGGAAGCCCACTCTGCAGCAGCATCAGCGCCTTCTCCAACCGCTGGTAATCGCCCGGCGTGACACCCTCCGCCTGATCGATCCCGTCCGACGGCAGCACCGCGAGCATCGCCCCCACCGCCGCCCCCGCCGTCACCCGGGCCGAGAAATCGTCCGCCGGCAGGCCGGCCCGTTCGGCGATCACCTCGGCCACCATGTCGATGGCGCTGGTCATCTGATGCAGCATCCGGGCCCGCAGCTCCGGCACCCCGAGCACCAGCCGCTGCCGCCGCCGTTCGAACTCCCACGTCTGCGGGCTCATGTCGTCGAACACCCGGCGCATCCCGCGCAGGATCGCCTCGACCGGCGGCACCTCAGCGGGCTGGTCGCGGACCGCCGACAACAGGACGGCGTCGACGTCGTCGACGAGGACCACGTCCTCCTTGGTCGGGAAATACCGGAAGAAGGTGCTCGGCGAGACCTCCGCCGCGTCCGCGATCTGGTCCACGGTGGTCGCCGCGTACCCCTGCTCCTCGAACAACCGCATCGCGTGCTCGCGGATCGCGGCGCGGGTCTTCGCCTTTTTGCGCTCGCGCAGGCTGGTCGGGGGCGCTGTCATACCCCCGATTCTGCCAGCACAGCGGTGTCCTGCCGGGAGCGCGGCAGCACCACGAGCGCGAGCACCGCCCCCACCGCGGTGACCACCCCGGCGGCCACCAGGGAGACGCCCATGCCGTGGGTGAACGCCTCCCGGGCCGCGTCGAGCAGCGCCGGATCCCCGAACGCCGGCGCCGCAACGACACTCTCCCGGACCGCGTCCGGCGCCGAGGCGGGCAGCGCGCCGCGGTAGGCCGAGTTCAGCACGGTGCCGAGCACGGCCACCCCGATCGCGCTGCCGACCTGGCGCAGGGCCTGGATCAGCCCGGAGCCGACGCCGCTGCGTTCCGGGGTGAGCGCGCCGAGCGCCGCGTTCATCGACGGCGGCATGGTGAACCCGAGGCCCACGCCGGCCGCGGTGATCCAGGCGGCGACGTAGCCGTACCCGCTGTCCGGGCCGGTGGCGGCGCCCGCGAACAGCGCGGCGGCCATCACGGCCAGGCCGGTGGCGACGACCGGCCGGGCGCCGAACCGGCCGGCCAGCTTCTCGGCGACGCGGGCGCCGGCCAGCAGGCCGCCGATCACCGGGAGCAGGCGCAGCCCGGTGCCGAGCGCGTCCGCCCCGTCGACCGCCTGGAAGAGCTGCGGCAACGCGAAGAGCAGCCCGAAGAACGCGAACCCGGCGATGGTGGCGAACAGCGTCCCGCCGGTGAACGCCCGGTTCCGGAACAGGTCGAGGTCGATCAGCGGCGCGGCGGCACGCCGCTGCCACAGCACCAGCGCGCCGAGCGCGAACACGCCGACAGCGATGCAGATCAGGGCGCGCGGGTCACTCCAGCCACGTTCCCCGGCTTCGATGATTCCGTACGTGAAAGCGATCAGCCCCGTGGTCGACAGCAGGACTCCGGGCAGGTCGAAGCGGCGGCGCCGGTCGCCGAACGACTCGGGGACCAGCATGCCGACGGCGATCAGGCCGAGCGCGACCAGCGGCAGGTTGATCAGGAAGACGGATCCCCAGTGGAAGGTGTCGAGCATCCAGCCGCCGAGCAGCGGCCCGAGCGGCACGCCGAGCGCGTTGGCGGTGACCCAGATGGACAGCGCGCGCGGGCGTTCCCGCTCGTCGAAGAGGACGGTCAGCACCGCGCCGAGCAACGCCATGATCACCGCGGAGCCGAGCCCGAGGACCGCGCGGGCGGCGATCAACTGACCGGACGTCTCCGCGTAGGCGCAGGCGGCCGAGGCGGCCCCGAAGAGCACCAGGGCGCCGAGGAGGAACCTCTTGCGGCCGTACCGGTCGCCGAGCATGCCCGCCGGCAGCAGCCCGGCGGCCAGAACCAGCAGATATGACGAGGTGAACCACTGGAGGTCGCCGGTGGACGCCTCCAGGTCCCGGGCCAGCGTGGGCAGCGCGACGCTGAGGACCGTGCTGTCCAGACCGATGGCGAGTGTGCAGAGCGAGAGAGCGGCAAGCGCATACCAGCGCGATGTGGAAGTAGCCATATTTTGAGGGTAGCTGTCAAAAGCTACTTGCTCGCAGTTCAATGCGAGACAGTTCCGGATGGGCGCGCCGCCTGCGCGCGCTTGCCGCCCTGTGTCACGATCTTGGATGGCGTCGGCGGGGTGCGGAGGAGCTCGATGAAGAAGGTCATCGGTTGGATCGTGGTGTTCCTGCTGGTCTTCTGGATTGGCACGAACCCCGGCCCGGCCGCCGACGTGGCCCGCAGCCTCGGCCAGGGCGTAGCCGACATCTTCACCAACATCGGCACGTTCTTCGTCGACCTCTCCAACGGCTGACGTGCCCCCACCCGCCGGCGACGCGGAGCATCGGACGACACCCGCGCCGATCCCCGCCGGCGGCCCCACGGAACACTCGGCAGCAGCCGGGCCTGCTCCGAGCGGCGCGGCAGGACGCCCGGCAACAACCGGGCCCGCTCCAAGCGGCCGGCTCCACGGCGCCGCAGGACGCCCGGCAGCAGTTGGGCCCGCTCCATGCGGCCGGCTCGGCGGCGCTGCAGGACGCCCGGCAACAACCGGGCCTGCTCCAAGCGGCGCTGCAGGACGCCCGGCAGCGGCCGGGCCCGCTCCGAGCGGCCGGCTCGGCGGCGTGCGGATTCTCTGCGCCGGCCTGGCAACCGTCGATCTGGTGCAGCAGGTGGAGCGGTTTCCCGGCCCCGACGAGAAGGTGCAGTCGGCATCGGTGGAGGTCGCCGCGGGCGGCCCGGCCGCCAACGCGGCCGTCACCGCCGCCGCGCTCGGTGCCGACGTCACCCTGGTCACGGCGGTCGGCGCGCACCCGCTCGGCGACCTGATCCGTGCCGACCTCGCCGCGCACGGCGTCACCCTGATCGACGTGGCGCCGGACGACCTCGAGCCGCCACCGGTCTCCGCGGTGACGGTGCTGGCCGGCACGGGCGAGCGCACCATCGTCAGCCGTAACGCCGGGAACCGTGCGGTCGGCGTGCCCCAAGGGGGTCTGCCCGAAGCGGACCTGACGCTGGTCGACGGACATCATCCAGCGCTGGCGACAGCCGCGGCGCGCTCCGCGCGGCGCCTGCTGGTCGACGCGGGCAGCTGGCGCCCGGTCTTCGCCGAGATCTTCCCGCACGCCGAGGTGGTGGCCTGCTCAGCGGATTTCCGCCATCCGGCCGCGACCGGGCCCTCCGACCGCGCGACCGCCGAAGCCGTCGCCGCCCCGCACGTCGTCGTCACCCACGGCGCGAACCCGGTCCAGTGGTTCAGCACAGCGAGCGCCCCGCACACCCTCGGCGAAGCCGGCGCGAGCAGCGCGGGTGTCAGCACAGCTGACGCCGCCAGGTCCGGCGCAAGCACAGCAGAAGCTGGCAAGTCAGGCGCGAGCACAGCAGAAACCGACAGGCCGGGCGCGAGCACAGCAGAAACCGACAGGCCGGGCGCGAGCACAGCGGACGCTGGTAGGTCGGGCGCGAGCACAGCGGACGCCGGCGGGTCGGGCGTGAGCGCTTCGGGCGCGATCGACGTGCCGCGGGTCAAGGCTGTGGACACGGCGGGCGCCGGGGACGCCTTCCACGGCGCGCTAGCTGTCGCCCTCGCCCGCGGCGACGACCTGCCGACCGCGATCGCCTACGCGATATCGGTGGCCGCGACCCGCGTGACACATGCCGGCCCGCGCGCCTGGCTCGCCCACCTCCGCTGACTCGCCGCCACCAGAAGCACAGCCCGCAAGGCCGGCGCCGGCCTGCGCGGCGATCGCTACGCCGGTGGCGAGCGAGTCGTGGAAGGCGCGGAACGAGAAGGGCGCCCCGCCAAGCCGGCGCAACGAGAGGGCGCCCCACCAAGCCGGCGCAACGAGAGGGCGCCCCACCAAGCCGGCGCAACGAGAGGGCGCCCCGCCGAGCCGGCGCAACGGGAGGGGCGCCCCACCAAGCCGGCGCAGCGAGAGGGCGGCCCGCCGAGCCGGCGCAACGGGAGGGGCGGCCCGCCGAGCCGGCGGACCGCCCACAGCCGGGAGAACCCGATCAGACCGTGCGCGCCAGGCGATCCGCCAGCAGCTTCGCGAAGCGCGCCGGGTCATCCAGGTCGCCGCCCTCGGCCAGCAGGGCCGTGCCGTAGAGAAGCTCCGCCGTGTCCGGCAGCGCCGGGTCGTCGGCGCCGCGCTCGTGCGCCGCGCGCAGGCCCGAGACGAGCGGGTGGTTCGGGTTGAGCTCGAGGATCCGCTTGACCCGCGGGCCCTCCTGGCCCATCGCCCGGTACATCTTCTCCAGCGCCGGGGTGATGTCGTCGGCGTCGCTGACCAGGCAGGCCGCCGAGGTGGTCAGCCGGTGCGACAGGCGCACCTCCTTGACCCGCTCGTCCAGCTTCTCCTTGAGGAATCCGAGCAGCGGGCCGAAGTCGCCCTCGGGCTGCTTCTCCTCCTCGTCCTTCTTCAGGTCGACCGAGCCCCGGGCGATCGAGCGCAGCTTCTTGCCCTCGAACTCGGGCACCACGTCGACCCAGATCTCGTCGACCGGGTCGGTGAGGATCAGCACCTCGTAGCCCTGCTCGCTGAACGCCTCCATGTGCGGCGAGTTCTCCACCTGGGAGCGGCTCTCGCCGGTCAGGAAGTAGATCTCCTCCTGGCCCTCCTTCATCCGCTCCACGTAACCGGCGAGCGTCGTCGGCTCGGCGCCGTGGGTGGTGGCGAACGAGGCGATCTCCAGGATCGGCTTGTGGTTGTCCGGCTCGCTGAGCAGGCCCTCCTTGACGGCCCGGCCGAACTCGCGCCAGAACGTCGCGTATTTCTCCGGGTTGCTGCTCATCAGGTCCTTGATGGTGGACAGGACCTTCTTGACCAGGCGGCGCCGGATCATCTGGATGTGCCGGTCCTGCTGCAGGATCTCCCGGGAGATGTTCAGCGACAGGTCGGCCGCGTCCACCACGCCCTTGACGAAGCGCAGGTAGTCGGGGATCAGCTCCTTGCTGTCGTCCATGATGAAGACGCGCTTGACGTAGAGCTGCAGGCCGCGGCGGGCGTCCCGCTGGAACAGGTCGTGCGGGGCGCGCGAGGGGATGAACAGGAGGGCTTCATACTCGAAGGTGCCCTCCGCCTTCATGTTGATGATCTCGAGCGGGTCGGTCCAGTCGTGGCTGATGTGCCGGTAGAACTGGTGGTACTCCTCGTCGGTGACCTCGCTGCGCGGGCGGGCCCACAGCGCCTTCATCGAGTTGAGGGTGTCCTCGCCCTTGCGGATCGGGAACGAGATGAAGTCCGAGTACCGCTTGACGATCTCCCGGATCTTCCAGTCGTCGGTGTAGTCGTAGAGCGCGTCGTCCTCGTCCTTGGGCCGCAGGTGCAGGGTCACGCTCGTGCCGACCGGCGCGTCCGGCGCGTCGTCGATCGTGTAGGTGCCCTCGCCCGCGGACTCCCAGCGGGTGCCGTGCCCCTCGGTGCCGGCCTTGCGGGTCACCAGGGTGACCTTGTCGGCCACCATGAACGTCGAGTAGAAGCCGACGCCGAACTGGCCGATCAGCTCGGTGTCGCCCTTGGCCTCGGCGGCCTCCTTGAGCTTGGTGAGCAGCTCCGCGGTGCCGGACTTGGCGATCGTGCCGATCAGCTCGACCACCTCCTCGCGGGTCATGCCGATGCCGTTGTCGCGGACCGTCAGGGTCCGGGCCTCGGTGTCCGTCTCGACCTCGATGTGCAGGTCGGAGGTGTCCGCCTCCAGGCCGTCCTGCAACTTGGCCAGGCGCAACTTGTCCAGCGCGTCAGACGCATTGGAGATCAGCTCGCGCAGGAAGATGTCCTTGTTCGAATAGATCGAGTGGACCATCAGCTGCAGCAGCTGGCGCGCCTCGGCCTGGAACTCCAACGTCTCCATCGTCACCCTTTGTCGTCAAACATGCTCGACCGTCATGTCCCGGTGTTACCCACCGATCGTATGACGTCCGGCTCAGGCGGCGTCGAACCATCCCTTGCCCGCCGACCAGTGGCGCACCCAGCCGGCGAAACCGGGCTCGCCGGTGTCGCGGCCGAACGCGGCGCCGAACGGCACGGCGCCCTCACCGGAGATCATCCAGACGTGGCCGCGGTGCGGGCCGGTGACGACAAGATGCCAGTACATCCCGCAGCCGTCGGTGCCGAGCACGATCGAGCCGTCGTTGCAGACCCGCTCGATCAGGTCGTCGTCGGGCTCGTCGTCCTCCTCCCACAGCCACTCGGCGGTGAGCGGGAACGGGCGGGCGAGGACCCGCTCCGGCCGGTCGTCACCCCAGTCGGCGGGCAGGTCGGCGAGGGCGACCAGGCCGTAGTCGGGTGGGCCGGCGAACGAGCCGTCGGAGATCTCGGCGACGAACGACCGGTAGGGCTCCGGCAGGGTCACCCCGTGCCGGGCCTCGAACGCGTGCACGGCGGGCCAGCCGAGGGCCGACTTGCCGTCGTCGTCGGCGCCGAGGGCGTCGCGCAGCTCGGCGAGAACGGCGGGGCCGGCCTGTTCGATATCCATGCCGCTATGAATAGCAGCCGGGTCCGACAGTTTCGCCGCGGTCAGCAGCCCGGGCCGGCCGCCATGCCGTCGACGATCCGGTAGCGGGAGAGGTCGCCCTTCACGTAGTCCCGGAGCTGGCGCACGTTACGCGGAGTCTCGCCGTGCTGGGCCACGTACCCGACGATGGCGGTATCCACGGCGCGGCAGGTGGCCTGGTCGGCGACGACGCCGGCGTTCGCCTCGAGCCGCTGCGGGTTCAACGCAGCGTAAGAAACGCCGGAAATACTCACCGTCACCGCCGCGGCCATCGCCAGCTCCATCATTCGCACCCGAGCAGGCTAGTCACGATCACTGAATGTATCCAGCTGGCCGATCGGCCGAGATGACGAACCCGAAGAGTGACGGCCAAGAGCACGAATGAATCGGCGTGAGGCTTTACCCGGTCACCGCCGCCCACATACGGTGATTACTCGGAGCAACGGTCTGATAACGCTGGAGGATCCCATGCGTCGTGCCGCTGTCGTTCTCGCCCTCACTCTCGCCGGTCTCTGGATCGCCTCCCCCGCTCAGGCGTTCGCGCACAACCGGGTGCACAGCCCGGCCCTGCACGCCCTGCTCGACGGCCTCACCCTGCTGGTGGTCTCGGCGCCGGTCTGGACGGCGCTGCTGTGGAGTGGCGGGCGCCGGTGGCTCCTGGCCGCGCTCATCGGGGTGGTGCAGATCCCGGTGGCGATCATCGGCTTCGTGCCGATCGCCGACCCGTACCTGCATCTGGCCCTGTTCGCTTTCGCCCTGGCCCTCACCGCGGTGTCGTTGCGGCTCGTGCGGGCGCAGGCCCGCGCCGCGGCGGCGGTCCCAGTTCGCCGGTGACGGGCAAGCTGAGAGGCGGCCCGGCCGCCTCTCAGCGGACGCGTCATCCGATGTGATGCCCGCGTAACGTGCCCGCAAGTGAGGCTCACCACAATGGGCTGCGTGGTGACCGAGACGCTGATGCCCGTCAACGGCATCCAGGTGTGTGTGGAGACCTTCGGCGAGCCCGCCGAACCGCCGTTGTTGCTGCTCGCCGGCGAGGCCAACTCGATGGACTGGTGGGACGACGAGTTCTGCCGGCGGCTCGCGGCCGGTGGCCGGTTCGTGATCCGCTACGACCACCGGGACACCGGCCGCTCGACCTGTTTCCCGGTCGGGGTGCCCGGTTACACCGGCCTCGATCTGATGAACGACGCCCTCGGGGTGCTCGACGCCCTGGGCGTGCCGGCCGCCCACCTGGTCGGGTTCTCGCTCGGCGGCGCCCTCGGCATGCGGATCGCGGTCCGCCATCCACGGCGGGTCCTCGGGCTGACCCTGCTGTCGACCAGCGCCGACGGCACCACGACCGACACCACCCACGCCGAGGTCGACTGGTCGAACCGCAAGGCCGCGGTGGCCGGCCTGGTCGCCGAGGTGATCGCCCACGGCGGCCCGTTCACCCCGGAGGAACCGCAGCTGCGCCGCCTCGCCGAGCGCGTCTTCGACCGGTCCGCCGGGCTGGCCGCGGCCCGCGACAACCACCGGCTAGCCGGTTACGGCCCACCGATCCGGGACCGGCTCGGCGACATCACCGCACCGACCGTGGTCCTGCACGGCACCCTCGACCAGCGCTTCCCGGCGGAACATCCGGAGGAGCTGGCCCGCGTCATCCCCGGCGCCCGCCTGGTCTGGCTGGACGGCGTCGGCCACGAGTTCCCGCCCCGCGCCGTCTGGGACCGGGTGATCGCCGAGATCCTGGCCTGACATCATCGGCGCGTGCTGCTCCGCGTCGCCGTGCCCCTCGCCGTCCTCGTCACCGCCCTGATGCTGCTCCACGGTCTCGTGCCGAACCGGCTCGGCCACCTCGGCAGTCTCGTCGAGGCCTTCCGCCCCTGGCTGGGCCTGGGCGTTCCGGTGCTGCTGGCGCTCGCCCTGTGGCGCCGTTCAGTCGCGATCCTGCTGACCGCGCTGCTGCCGCTCGCCGTCTGGGCCGTGGTGTTCGGCGGCCAGGTGTTCCCCACCACCGGCAAGGGGTCGTCGCTGACCGCGGTGCAGCACAACGTCAGCGACGAGAACCCCGATCCGGCCGGCACCGTCCGCACCCTCGTGGAGGGGAAACCGGATCTGGTCGGGCTGCAGGAGGTCACCCCGGAGGCGCTGCCGGCTTACGCGGCCGCGTTCGGCGCGGACTATCCGCATCACACCGTGCAGGGCACGGTCGCGCTCTGGTCGCGGCATCCGCTGCGGGAGGCGCGTGCGCTCGACATCCGGCCGGCTGCCTTCGGCGCCGACTGGAACCGCGGGCTGCGCGCGGTGGCGCAGACCCCGATCGGCGACATCGCGGTCTACGTCGCGCACCTGCCGTCGGTGCGGCTCGGCCTGGGCGGTTTCGATTGCCTACGCCGAGACGAGAGCGCCCGCAAACTCGCCGCGGCCGTCGGTGCCGAACCGGTGGACAGGGTGGTGCTGCTCGGCGACCTGAACAGCACGATCGACGACCGCGGGCTGGCGCCGGTCACCGGGCTGCTGGCGACCGGCCGGTCCACCTTCCCGTTCAGCTGGCCCGCCACCCTGCCGGTGGCCCGGGTCGACCAGATCATGGTGCGCTCGATGACCGTCCCCGAGCTGTGGTCACTGGAGCGCACCGGCAGCGACCACCTGCCGATCGCGGCCACCCTCGACCTCTGACGAGTCACTCGCGCGGGGCCCGCAGCGCGGTGAGCAGCGCGAGTCCCGCGATCACCGACCCGGCGCAGGCGCCCAGGTAGGCGACGATCAGGAAGAGCGCCCCGCCCCCGCCGAGCCCGGCCAGGGCGAGCGCCATCAGCAGCGCGCCGGTGCCGCCGCCGACGGTGAGGATCCAGGCGGCGCCTTTCTGCGCCGGGGTCCAGCGGCTCGAGCCGGTGGCGATCAGCAGGCCGGCCGCCGGGCTGATCACCGGCAGCACGAACGTGCCGGCGAGCAGCAGCGCGATCGCCGCGTGCTCGGCCCCGCCACCCGGCGTGGGGGTGGACGCGACCGGGCGTGCGACCGGCGCGGCGGGAACCGGCGCGGGCAGCCGCAGGTGCGTCGGCATCCCGCCCCGGCGGACGGCCGCCGCCAGCTGCTCCGGCGGCCCGAGCCGGCCGAGGATCAGGGCCGGGTCCTCGGCGAGGTCCTGGCGCAGGGCGATGTAGCCGGTCACCGTCCGCATCAGATCGTCGCGGGTCTCGGGCGACAGGTCGTCGGTGACGGCCCAGAGCGCGGCGAGGTAGTCGAGGACGAGCGTGTCGGCTTGGGCTGTCGGTGCCGTGGTCATGCTTCCTCCCGGGCTTCGGCGATGCTGTCAGCCTCGCCCGGGAGCGCGGCGGCGCACATCCCTCCCCGGTTCGATCCGTCCGGGCGCGACTACACCTTTAGGCTGATCCCCCATGCGACTGGTCTCCCTGCTGCCGTCCGCCACCGAGATCGTCTACGCCCTCGGGCTGGGCGACGACCTGGTCGGCGTGACGTTCGAGTGTGACGAGCCGCCCGCGGCCCGCGAGACGAAGACCGTGGTGGTCGGCGGGCGCGACACCAGGGGCATGACGCCGGCCGAGATCGACGACTACGTGCGCACCGAGATGGCCTCCGGCGGGGATCTCTACACCCTGCACGCGGACGCGCTGGCCGGCCTGAACCCGGACCTGATCCTCACCCAGGACCTCTGCCGGGTGTGCGCGCTGCCGTCCGGGCACGTCGACGACGCGCTGAGCCACCTCGGCTGCCGGTCGGACGTGCTGTCGCTGGACCCGCACACCCTCGCCGACGTGCTCGGCACCTTCGCGGAGGTGGCGCGCGCGGTGGGCGTACCGGAAAGGGGCCGTGACCTGGTCGCCGCGCTGGAGGAACGCCTGGCGCGGGTGGCCGCGGCGGTGGCCGGCCGCCCGCGGCCGAAGGTGGCCGTGGTGGAGTGGGTGGATCCGCCGTTCGGCGCGGGGCACTGGGTGCCGGACCTGATCGCCGCGGCCGGCGGCGAGCCGGTGGCGGCACGGCCGGGGCAACGCTCGGTGGCGCTGACCTGGGCGGAGCTGGCGGCGCCGGAGCCGGACGTGGTCCTGGTGACGCCGTGCGGCTACCACCTGGAGGGTGCGGCGCGGCAGGCGGAGACGGTGGCGCCGCACTTCCCGGGCGCCGCGGTGTGGGCGATCGACGGCGACGGCCTGGTGGTGCGCCCCGGTCCGCGGCTGGTCGACGGCGTGGAGGCGATCGCCGCGATCCTGCACCCGGACGCCGTCCCACCCGCCCCGCCCGGCACCACCACCAGAGTCGCCTGACCCCTCAGCTCTGCGCTTGGATGCGCAACCAGAGTCGCGTTGCGCCCGCCGGTGTCGAGGACGCCGACATCGGCGAGGCGCAGGCGTGGGCGATTTCGGTGGCCTCGACACCGGCGTCCCAGGGCGCAACGCCCGCGAGCCGGAGGCGACGCCGGTGAGCAGAGTACAGCCAGGCGATGTCGCGGCCGAACGACCAGGCCAGCGAGCCGAGCGCGACGGCGAGGGCGGCGACCGCGAGCCACGTCGGGAGCAGGCCGCTGACCACGACGGCGAGCATGACGCCCTGCTGGGCGGCGACCACCTTGCGGCTGAACTTCGGCGGCAGCGGCGCGTTCAGCCACGGGGCCACCCAGGCGGCGGCGACGAAGACGTAGCGGAAGGCGCCGATCGCCAGGGCCCACCAGCCGTACTCGACGGCCGCGGCGGCGCTGAGCGCCAGGATCAGGTAGGCGTCGACCTCCATGTCGAAGCGGGCGCCGAGCGAGGTGGTGGTCCCGGTACGCCGGGCGATCTGGCCGTCCACCCCGTCCATCGCCAGCGCGACCGCGGCGATCGTCACCACGAGCAGCTTCGGCGCGCCGGACAGCAGCAGCGCGGTGACCCCGCCGGTAAGGATGGCCCTTCCGAGGGTGACCGAGTTGGCCCAGCCCAGGTCACGCATCCCGGAGCGGCGCAGCGCGACGGCGAGCAGTCCGCACAGGACCGCTCCGTAGGCGACCCCCGCCACCCAGCCCGGCGTGCTGAGCCCCACGGTCGCGGCGAGCGCGGCGAGCAGGAGAAGCTGGGCCGCGAACCCGGCCAGTGGAGCCCGGGCCGGACTCGTCGTGGTCGTGGCGGTACTGATGGTCACCGTTCCTCCTGGACGTAGGGTTTAGCGGCTGTCCCCGATTGACACGCTCGCCGGGGGATTTCGGTTCACAGGGAGGCCAACTCTTGTCGACTACGGCTCGCGCGTTCTGGTTGAGTTCCCCCGGTACGGGTGAGATACGCACCGAGCCGGTGACCGATCCCGGACCGGGTGAGGTGCTGGTCCGCACACTCCACTCCGGGGTGAGCCGCGGCACCGAGACCCTCGTCTTCCAGGGCCGGGTGCCGCAGAACCAGTGGTCGGCCATGCGGGCGCCGTTCCAGGCCGGCGATTTCCCGGCCCCGGTGAAGTACGGCTACCTCAACGTCGGCGTGGTCGAGGCCGGCGCCCCCGAGCTGGTCGGCAGGACCGTCTTCTGCCTGTTCCCGCACCAGACCCGCTACGTCGTCCCGGCGGAATCGGTCACCGTGGTCCCGGACGGGGTGCCGGCCGCCCGCGCGGTCCTCACCGGAACCGTGGAGACCGCGGTCAACGCCGTCTGGGACGCACACCCGCAGATCGGCGACCGGATCTCGGTGGTCGGCGGCGGCATGGTCGGCTCCTCGGTCGCCGCGGTGCTGGCCGGTTTCCCCGGCACCGACGTGCAGCTGGTCGACACCGACCCCAGCCGCGAAGAAATCGCCAAGAAGCTACAAATCGGATTCGCGGAGCCGGGCAGCGCCGACGAGAACCGCGACCTGGTCATCCACGCCAGCGCCACCGAACAGGGCCTGAACCGGGCGCTGGAGCTCCTCGCGCCGGGCGGAACCGTGGTGGAGCTGAGCTGGTTCGGCGACCGGCAGATCGCGATCCCGCTCGGTGAGTTCTTCCACTCCCGCCGCCTCACCATCCGCAGCAGCCAGGTCGGCGGCATCCGGCCCGACCGCCGCCGCACCTACGCCGAACGCCTCGCCGTCGCCCTGGACCTGCTGCGGGACCCACGCTTCGACGCCCTGGTCACCGGACACTCCCCCTTCGACGAGATGCCGCGGGTGCTGCCCCGGCTCGCCGACGGCAGCCTGGCCGCGCTCTGTCACGTGATCGACTACCCGGACGGGAATTGATCTTTTCGGGATCGGGTACCCGTAGTACTCCCACGATCGACTCAGAGGAGATGAGCCCTTGTTCAGCGTCACCGTCCGCGACCACATCATGATCGCCCACAGTTTCTCCGGCGAGGTCTTCGGCCCGGCGCAGCGGCTGCACGGCGCCACCTTCGTGGTGGACGCCACGTTCCGCCGCCCCGACCTGGACGACGACAACATCGTGGTCGACATCGGCCGGGCGAGCGAGCAGCTGAAGACCATCTGCTCCGGGCTCAGCTACCGCAACCTCGACGACGACCCGGAGTTCTCGGGGGTCAACACCTCCACCGAGTTCCTGGCCAAGGTGATCGCCGACCGGCTCGCGGTGCGGATCAAGGCCGGCGAGTTCGGCCCGGGCGCGAGCGGGCTGACCGGCATCGAGGTCAAGCTGCACGAGTCGCACATCGCCTGGGCCGCCTACGAGCGCACCCTGTGAGATTGTTCGCGGTGCTGCCGGGTGGCATCGACGACCCGGCAGCGCCGAGCGGCGGCAACCGCTACGACCGCGAGGCGCTGCGGCGCCTCGCCGCGGCTGCGCCCGGCGGCAAACCCTTCGAGGTACGGGAGGAGCTGGTCGCCGGCAGCTGGCCGCGTCCCGGACCGTCCGAGCGGCGGGCCCTGGCCGAGGTGCTCGGCGGTGTCCCGGACAGCGCGACCGTCCTGCTCGACGGCCTGGTCGCCGGCGGGGTGCCGGACCTGCTCGAACCGCACGCGCACCGGCTGCGCCTGGCCGTCCTGGTGCACCTGCCGCTCGGTGACGAGACCGGGCTCAGCAGCGCCGAGGCCGCCGAGCTCACCGCCCTGGAACGCCGGACGCTGCACCTCGCCGCGACCGTGATCGCGACGAGCAACCAGGCCGCCCGGCACATCTCGGACATATACGAAGTGCCGGCCGTGGAGGTGGCGCTGCCCGGGGTCGATCCCGCCCCGCCGGCCGAACCTTCACCCGGCGGCACCCGCCTGCTCACCGTGGCGTCGCTGACCCCGCGCAAGGGCCAGGACGTCCTGCTCGCCGCGCTGCGCCGGCTCACCGACCTCGACTGGACCTGCACCCTGGTAGGCGCCGGCCCGCGGGTGAACGCGGGATCCGATCCGCGCCCCGGCTCCACGCGCACCGAAGCAACCGCCGGCCCGCGGGTGGACTTCGGCGCCGGTGCGCACCCGGAGTTCACACGGTGGGCCGGGGAGGGCGGCGAGCGGGTGCGGTTCGCCGGGCCGCTCACCGGGGCGGCCCTCGACGACGCGTACGCCCAGGCCGATCTTTTCGTGCTGCCGTCGCGCGCGGAGACGTACGGCATGGTGGTGACCGAAGCGCTCGCCCGTGGCCTGCCGGTGGTGGCGAGCGACGTCGGCGGCGTGCCGGAGGCGCTCGGCGCCGCGCCCGGCGGCGGCCGGCCCGCGGGTCGACGCCGATCTGCTTCAGGGCGTCAAGCAGCGGGC
>NZ_JBEZZB010000089.1:25215-42093 GCF_040638955.1 Actinoplanes sp. NPDC024001 | reverse complement strand
CGATCGGCGGCCTGCTGATCGGCGTGCTGTTCGTGCTCACCGAGCGCGGCGGTCTGCTGCCGATCCCGCCGCCAGTCCTTCTGCGAGCGCCGCCACTCCTGAACGGCGTCCCGCATCTTGTCGAAGACCGCCACCGGCGGTCCGGCGATCATGTTGACCACCGGGTTCTCGCCGGTCTCCGGGTGTGGCTTGGTCGGCGACACCGCCTCGGCGGCCCGCACCGCGCCGGCCATCCGCACCAGTTTCGCCGGGTCCGTCTTGGTGCGCAGCAGCGGGAACTCCTCCTGCTCCTCGTGCAGCGCGTGGCTGAGCACCGCTGCCTCGAAGGCGGTGAACCGCTCGTCGAAGCCGGGAGCGTTCACCCCCAGGTCGTAGAGCTCGGCGAGTGCTCGCTTGGCCTCGTTCTCCTCCGCCAGCCGGGAGTCGACCACCGTGTCGCCGGCGTCGTCGCGGGCGGCCGGGTGCACCACCTGCTCCTCGGCGCTCTCGTGCACGGCGAGCAGCCGGACCAGTTCCTGGAACGCCTGCTCCCGGTCCTCCCCGGTGGTCTGCCGCACCCGGGTGAAAAGGGCCTTGATCTGCTGGTGCTGGGCGAGCAGCAGCTCGATGACATCCTGTTCCTGAGCCGTCGTCATGCGTTCGCGTCTACCCGTCGACGTCCGTTGTTAACGTCTCGCTGGGTGATCTTTCGCCGGCGGGCCGGATCCGGCGCATATCCATGTCGGGTGAAGTTGATCAACAAGCGCCTCGCTGCCGCCTGCGCGGCCTTCGCCCTCTCCCTCGCCGGCGGGATCGCCACCGGCACCGTCCCCGCGCTCGCCGCCGACCGGGGCGGGCACGTCGCGGTCCACCACCCGGCCGCGAGCCACCGCATCCCGTTCACCGCCGCGACGGTCACCCGGAACAGCGACGGGTCGTTCACGATCAGCTGGGCCGCTGCCGGCGCCGGCGGGTCAGCGTCTTCGCCGGGCGCGACCGGGACCGCATCTCGCACCGGCACGCGGTCGCCCGCGGTGGCGCCGTCGCCACGGTCACCGTCACCGGCCTCGGCGAGGCGGACCGCTGGTGGTTCGAGCTGGTGCCCGACCGCGGCGAGTCGCTCACCCTCGCCGACCGGTCGCTGCACCTGGCCTCGGCGCCCAACTTCCGGGACGCGGGCGGCTATCGTACGGCCGACGGGCGCTGGGTCCGGATGGGTGTGCTCTACCGGGCCAACGACCTGGGTACGCTCACCGCCGCCGACCAGGCGAAGCTGACCCGGCTGGGGATCCGCACCGACCTCGACTTCCGCACCGACGCGGAGGTCGCCGCCTCCCCGGACCGGATCCCGGCCGGAGTCACCTATGTGCACGCCAACGTGCTCGGCGCCACCGACACGGGCGGCGGGCTGGGCGGCGTCGACCTGACCACCGAGGCCGGCGGCGTCGCGCTGATGGTGGCCGCCGAGAAGATGATGGTCTCCTCGGACTCCGGGCGGGCCGCCTACCGCACCTTCTTCGCGACGGCGTCCGACCGGAAGGCGGCGAACGTCGTCTACCACTGCACCGCGGGCAAGGACCGGACCGGCTGGGCCAGCGCCGCGCTGCTCACCGCGCTCGGAGTGCCGCGCGACACGGTGATGCGGGACTACCTGCTCAGCAACACCTACCTGGCCGCCTCCAACGAGGCGACGCTGGCGCATGTCCCGGCTGCGATCCGGCCCGGGTACAAGGCGGTGCTCGACGTGCGGGCGGAGTACCTCAACTCCGGCTACGACGAGGTGAAGGCGAAGTACGGCACCTTCGAGAACTACCTGCGTACCGGTCTGGGCCTGTCCGGCAAGGACCTGCGGGCGCTGCGCGCCCAGCTGCTGATCGGCTGAGCGTTACCCCTGCCGCGGGCGCCTCTCCGGTACGCCGGAGCGGCGCCCGCGGGTTTTCGTAAGTGAAAGTGACCGAACCCGCATCAGCTTGAAATGGGTATGCCGGCATACCTAATAATGAACGGCGTGACCGAGACCGCCGTTGCACTGATGCACCTCGCGCACCAGCTGCACCGCAGTCTGGACCGCCGGGTGCAGACCGACTTCACCCACCCCAAACCGCCCGAGGTGCAGATCGTCGCGCTCTGGCAGATCCGGGACCGGCCCGGGATCACGGTCCGGGAGCTCGCCGACGAGCTGCAACTCAAACCCAACAACGCCAGCGCCCTGGTCACGGCCATGGTCAACGACGGCCTGCTGCGCCGCGAACCCGACCAGAAGGATCGCCGGGTGGTGCGGCTGCACACCACCGAAGAGGCCGGCCACCGTGTCGACGCGGTGCAGGAGCTCTTCACCGGCTATCTGACCGCCGCCCTGGACAGCCTGGACGCGAGCGGGAGAGCGGCCGTGGAGGCGGCACTTCCGGCGCTGGTCCAGGTCGCCCGCCACATCCGTGACGGCGGGCGCTGAGCTTTCGCCGTACCCCTGCAGTTTTTCCAGCGCCCCGGCCACCGCCGGGGCGCGGTCTTTCGTGCTGAGATGGAGTCCCGCATGCCGCCGGTAACCGCGACCGACACACCAACCCCCGCCCACGCGCCGCCGGCGGCCACCGGCCGCCGTGGCAATCCCTGGCTGACCCTGATCGCTGTCGCCTTCGGCCTGTTCATGGTCGGCCTGGACGGCAGCGTGGTCTCCATCGCCAACCCGGAGATCGGCCGTGACCTGGGCGCCACCACCGCCGAACTGCAGTGGGTGACCAACTCCTACCTGCTGGCCCTGGCCGCCGCGCTGATCCTCGGCGGCAAGCTCGGTGACCGGTTCGGACGGCGCCGCTACTACCTGATCGGCGTCGCCGGCTTCACCGTCGCGTCCGTCGCGATCGGACTCGCCGGCTCGGTCGAAGGGGTCATCGCCTTCCGCGCCGCCCAGGGCTTCTTCGGCGCCCTGCTCATGCCGAACACGCTGGGCATGCTGCGGGCCGTCTTCCCGCCGCACCGCTTCGGCATGGCGGTCGGCATCTGGGCGATGGTCTCCTCGGTCTCCACCGCGCTCGGCCCGATCGTCGGCGGCCTGCTCGTGGAGCACGTCAACTGGGAATCGGTCTTCTACATCAACGCGCCGGTCGGCGTCATCGCGCTGATCGTCAGCGCGCTCGTACTGCCGGAGAGCCGGAACTCCACCGGCCGGCACCGCTTCGACGTCGCCGGGGTGCTGCTGCTCGCCGCCGGCCTGCTCGTCCTGGTCTTCGGCGTGGTCAAGGGCGAGACCTGGGGCTGGACGGCCGGCTCCACCATCGGCACGATCGGCGCCGGCCTGCTGATCCTCGTCCTGTTCGGCTGGTACGAGACCCGGCAGGAGCACCCGCTGCTGCCGATGCGACTGTTCCGCAGCCCGGCCCTGACCATCGGCGCGATCATCACCGCGATCAACTTCTTCACGCTGCTCGGCTCGATCTTCTACATCATGCTGTACCTGCAGAACGTCCGCGGATACAGCCCGGTCTGGGCCGGCGTCATCACCCTCCCGCTCAGCATCGCCTCGGTCGTCGCCTCCCCGATCGGCGCCGCGCTCACCGACCGGTACGGTCCCCGGCTCACCATGCCGCTCGGCATGGTGCTGCAGGGCGGCGCGTCCTTCGGTCTGATGTTCCTCGGTCCGCAATCCGGCTACTGGGCGATGTGGCCGTCGTTCGTCGGCCTCGGACTCGGCATCGGCATGGTGATGGCCGCGTCGTCCGAGGCGATCGTCGGCAACGCCCCGGTCAAGGACGCCGGCGTGGCCGGCGGCCTGCAGGCCACCATGCTGCAGATCGGCGGCGCGCTCGGCACGTCGGTGCTGATCTCGCTGATCAGCAGCCGGGTCGGCGCGACGCTGGTTCCCTCCCTGACCGCCGCCGGCGTGCCGCAGCCGTTGGCCGGCGGCCTCGCCGAGGCCCGTGACGCGGTCGCGATGGGCGTGGCGCCGGTCACCGCCGACCTGCCCGATCAGGTACGCGCGGCGATCATCGACGGCTCGGCCACCGCCTTCCTCAACGGTGTGCACACTGCCGCCCTGGTCGCCGGAATGCTCTGCCTGGCCGGCGCGGTCGTCGCGGTGGCCGGCATCCGCCGCGGCACCCCGGCACACCGGTAACTCCCGTACCACCGCCTCAGCAGGCCCGCCACCCGTGCCGACGGGAGTAGTACGGGTGCGGGTCGGCTGGAGGAGAGACATGAGCGCCATCACGACGGAGGCGGTTGCCGCTCCGGCCGGGAGCCGTGGGCTGTGGGCCGATCTCAGCGTCAACATCAAGATCCTGGTGGCGATCTGCGTGGCCGCCGTGGTCGCGCTGATCATCGGGGTGCTCGGCCTGCGGTCGCTGAGCGACGCCAGCACCGCGGCGCAGCAGATTTACCAGAGCAACGTGCTGGGCGTGGCCGCGCTGGGCAGCGTGCAGAACGGGATGACCCAGACCCGGCTGGACCTGTCGAACCACGCCCTCAACCGCGACCCGACCGCGAAACAGAACTACCTGAAGCAGTACACCGCCGACGTGGAAGCCGTCACCGCGGCCTGGGCGGAGTACGACGCCACCGGTCCGGTCCCGGAAAAGGCCATGGTCGACGACGTGAAAGCCGACTGGCAGGCCTTTCTCAAGATCGCGGACGAGCAACTGGTGCCCGCGGCCGAGCGCAACGACCTGAACACCTGGGTCCAGATCCGCAACGGCGAGATGGCGTCCCTGGTCACCGAGGTCAAGGAACACCTCGCCGAGATGACCGTGATCGAGAAGGGCGCGGCCGAGAAGGCCGCCGCGGACGCCCGCTCCGGGTACGAGAGCAACCGCATCCAGTCGATCTCCCTGCTCGTCGGCGGCATCCTGGCGGCCCTGCTTCTCGGCCTGTTCGTGGCGCGCGGCATCGTCCGGTCCCTGAACCGGGTCACCGAGGTGTGCGAAGGGCTCGCCGACGGCGACCTCACCCGCAGCACCGGGCTCACCAGCCACGACGAGCCCGGCCGGATGGGCCGCGCCCTGGACGCGGCCATCACCCGGCTGCGCGACACCGTCAACACCATCGGCGGATCCGCCGCCACGCTGGCCGGCGCCTCCGAAGAACTCTCCGCGGTCAGCGCCCAACTGCAGAACGGCGCCTCGGACGTCGCCGAGAAGGCCGGCTCGGCCAGCTCCGCCAGCGAGGAGGTCAACACCGGCGTCCAGTCGATCGCGGCCGGCGCGGAACAGATGAGCGCCTCGATCACCGAGATCGCCTCCAACGCCGCCGACGCCGCCCGCGTCGCCCAGGAGGGCATGTCCGTCGCCGAACGCACCAACAACCAGGTGGCCGAACTCGGCGCGGCCAGTGCCGAGATCGGCGACGTGGTCCGGTTGATCACGAGCATCGCGGAACAGACCAACCTGCTCGCCCTGAACGCCACCATCGAGGCCGCCCGTGCCGGTGAGCTGGGCAAAGGCTTCGCCGTCGTGGCCGGCGAGGTGAAGGAACTGGCACAGCAGACGGCCAAGGCCACCGAGGAGATCACCGAGCGGATCGGCGCCATCCAGGTCTCCAGCGACTCGGCGGCCGCGGCGATCGGTGAGATCACCCAGGTGATCCAGCGGATCGGCGACTACACCACCACGATCGCCTCGGCGGTCGAGGAACAGACCGCGACCACGGGAGAGATGAGCCGGTCCGTGGCCGACGCCGCCACCAGCAGCGGGGAGGTCGCGCGAACCGTGTCCGGGGTGGCGGAAGTGGCCGCGGCCACCGCTGACGGGGCCCGGGCCACCCAGCAGGCGGCGGTCGACCTGACCCGGCTCGCCGGAGACCTGACCAACCTGGTCGGCGGTTTCCGGCACTGACAACCCATCGGAGTCGAAGATGACCACCACGCCGTACGGGCTGTCCCGGCCCACCATGGACGACGCCCAGGCCGCGATCATGCGGGTGCACGCCGGCGACGGCCGGCGGATCTGGGACCAGCTCCTGCAGGCGGCCGGGCTCACCGGGCGGGAGACCGACGGGTCCGCGCTGGACCGGCTGCTGGCGATGATGTGCAAATCGGACGCCACCACGCGGCTCTGCGCGCTCGCCCTGCAGATCCGGGTCAACTCGCACACCCACCTCGCGGCTGCCGCAGCCGCCACCGCCAGGAGCTGATGTGGACACCGACCTGTTCGACCGACTCGGCGAACCCGCCCGGATCCGGGAACTCGCCGGATACGACCTGCTCAACCCCGACCTGCGGACCAGCCTGGACGCGATCGCGCTGCGCAGCGCCACCCTGCTGGAGGCGCCGGTGTCGCTGGTGTCGGTGGTGCTGGACAGCTCGCAGTTCATCCTCGGGTCGCACGGGGTGTCCGGGTGGGTGGCCGAGTCGCAGGGGACGCCGGCGGAGTGGGCGATGTGCACCCATACGGTGCTGGCGGGGGAGCCGTACTGCGTCACCGACGGGATGGCGGACCCGAAGCACGCCGGGAACCCGTTCCTGCAGATGACCGGGTTGCGCAGCTATCTGGGGGTGCCGCTGCTCGGTGCGGACGAGCATGTGCTGGGCGCGCACTGCGTGATCGATGCGCGGCCGCGCATCTTCACGGATGTGGACCTGGCGGTCCTCCACGACGGCGCGGAGAAGGTGATGCGCCTGCTCGGCGCCTACCGCCTCTAGGCAGGACGGACCCGCGGGTTCTCCGGGCCGTCTCTGCGCGGGTTCTTCGGGTCGGTCTCCGCGCGGGTCCTTGCTGGCGGGGCGCGGCCTATGCGGTTTCTTGCCGGCGGGGCGCGGCCTATGCGGTTTCTTGCCGGCGGGGCGCGGCCTATGCGGTTTCTTGCTGGCGGGGCGCGGCGTATGCGGTTTCTTGCCGGCGGGGCGCGGCCTATGCGGCTTCTTGCTGGCGGGGCGTGGAGTGCCAGCGCCAGTCGGCCAGCCGGGGCCGGGCCGGCAGCTCGCCGCGGCCGGTCGCCCAGAGCAGGGCCGGCCAGCCGCCGAGCGGCGCCTCCGGAAACAGGCGCCACAGGACGCGGTCGCAGAGATCATCCGGAGCGGACCAGGGCACGCCCAGGCCGGCGGCGACGTCGTGCATGTGCGCCAGGACCTCGACCACGCCCATCGCGGCGAAGCCCTCCGGGTCGGAGACGCCCATCGGATGGAAAGCGCGCCGCTGCGGTGGCGCGACCTGAACCTGGGCGGCCAGCAGGCCACCGGACGCGTCCAGCACGTGCAGCAGGCCGGCCACGCCCGCCTCGGCCTTGACATAAACGGTCAACGCCGGCCCGTCGGGCCGCCGCCGATAGCCGAACGGAACATAGGCGTCCAGCGCCGGCTGCTCGGGTGCCAGCTGCCCGGCGTACGCAAAGAGGTCGTCGGCGATGTGCTCGACCGTCTCCCAGACCGTCCAGCTCAGACCGCCCGCGGTGACCGGTCCTGGAGAAGCCATTCCGGAACCGTAACGAGCTCCCGCACCGGGCGCACCCGAAAATGTCATACCCCGGCGGCATCATCACGGCATGGGAGAACCAGCGACACCGATCCGCCGCCGGCTCGAGCTCTCGGTCGCCGAGGCGCGCCTGCGGTTCCAGCAACTCGTGCGGGTCACCGGGGTGACCGGCCAGGTCACGATCGTGGTCGACGGCGGCCGTCCGGTCGCCGCCATCGTCCCGCCGGGCGACGTGCTCGGCACCGGCCCGGCGCCACCGAGCGTGCCTCAGCCGGTGCCGCCGCCACGGCAGGCGCCGCCGAGCGTGCCCCAGCCGATGTCGCCGCCGCGCGACGTGCCCACAGGGGAGCGTTCGGTCACGCGGCCCGGCTTCTTCCCGTCCGCGACTTCCGCACCCGCGGCGTCGCCGGCCTCGACGGATGCGCCGGCCGGCGGGGAGCAGGTCGCGGCCGGCTGGCTGCGCCGGATCGAGAAGGTGCGTGAGGACGTTCGGCGTCAGCACGCCACCCGGATCCGGGAGCTGTCCCAGGCTTTGGACGAGGCGTGGCGCCTGCTCGACGACATCCGCCCGCCCGGCACCGACCGTGCCGCTGACACCCTGCGTGCGGCCCAAGCCGACCTGCGCCGCGCCCGATGATCAATCACTACTGACCCTATCGGGGCGGAGGTAAGATCGGCCAATGGGTGGACAGCTCGATCTGTTCGTGCCGGGGGTGGTGTATCTCGACGTCATCTTCACCGGTCTCCGTGAGCTGCCCGAGCCCGGCACCGAGGTGTGGGCGTCCGGGATGGGCTCGTGCCCCGGCGGCGTCGCCAATCTGGCCGTCGCCGCGAGCAGGCTCGGCCTGCACACCGGCCTCGGGACCGCGCTCAGCTCCGACGCCTACGGCGAGTTCTGCCACCAGGTGCTCAGCCGCCAGGAGGGGATCGACCTCTCCGCCTCCCGGCGGGTCGACGACTGGCATTCACCGGTCACCGTCTCCCTCGCCTACGACCGTGACCGCAGCATGATCACCCACGGTCATCCGCTGCCGACCGACGCCGACGGCCTGGTCAACGGCTTGCCGGCGGCCCGCAGCGCGGCCGTGAGCCTGGCCGGCTCCGGCATCGGCTGGGTGCACCAGGCCCGGGCGGCGGGGACCATGGTGTTCGCCGACGTCGGCTGGGACGAGACCGACCAGTGGTCCTGCGACGTGCTGACCGCCCTCGCCGACTGCCACGCCTTCCTGCCCAACGCGGTGGAGGCCATGCGCTACACCCGCACCGACTCGCCCCGGCAGGCCCTCGACAAGCTTTCCGGCCTGGTTCCGGTCGTCGTGGTCACCTGCGGCCCCGACGGCGCGCTCGCCGTCGACTCCGGCACCGGCGAGGTGGCAACGGTCCCCGGCGTGCCGGTGGACGCCCTCGACCCGACCGGCGCGGGCGACGTCTTCACCGCGGGCTTCATCACCGGGACGCTCGGCGGCTGGCCACTCGCCGACCGCGTGGCCTTCGCCAACCTGGTCGCCTCCCTCTCGGTGCAGCACTTCGGCGGTTCCCTTTCCGCACCCGGCTGGGGCGACATCGCCGACTGGTGGCAGGCCGTCCGCTGCGCCGCCGCCCACCGCCACGCCGATGCCACCGAGTCCGTGCTGGCCCAGCGTTACGGTTTCCTCGACGACGTCATTCCACCCGGCCGCCGCACCGCGGTCCACCGCGCCACCGCGACCATCGCCCGCCTCTCCGACGTGCAGGCCTGACATGCTCGTGACCATCCTGGGCGGGCGGTCTCTGTCCTTCCGGGGAAGGGACCTGACATGCTCTTGACGTCTCCGGCCGGCCGCGGTTCCCGTCTCTTCGAGGTGCACGTCTGACATGCGCTTGACCATCCTGGGCGGCGGCGGTTTCCGTGTCCCGCTGGTCTACCGGGCCCTGCTGGCCGACCGCCGGCGGACCGGCATCACCGAGGTCATGCTCCACGACGTGGACCGCGGCCGCCTCGACGCGATCGGCCGGGTGCTCGCCGCCCAGGCCCGCGACGTGCCCGACGCCCCCACCGTGCTCACCACCACCGACCTGGACACCGCCGTGACCGGCGCGGCTTTCGTCTTCTGTGCCATCCGGGTCGGCGGCCTGCGCGGCCGCGTCACCGACGAGCGGATCGCCCTGGCCGCGGGCGTGCTGGGTCAGGAGACCGTCGGCGCCGGCGGCATCTCCTACGGTCTGCGCACCGTCCCGGTGGCCCTGCACATCGCCGAGCGCATCGCCCGGCTCGCCCCCACCGCCTGGACGATCAATTTCACCAACCCGGCCGGCCTGGTCACCGAGGCGATGGCCACCCACCTGGGCGACCGCGTGATCGGCATCTGCGACTCACCGGCCGGCCTCGTCGACCGCGTGCTCCGCACCCTCGGCGCCGATCTGTCCACGGTGCACGTCGACTACGCCGGTCTCAACCACCTGGGCTGGCTCTACGGCATCCACCCCCTGCCACCCACCAACAGTGACGACCTGCTGGCCTGTCTGCTCGCCGACAAGGCGCTGGTGGAGACCCTCGAGGAGGGCCGCCTGTTCGGAGCCGACCGGCTGCGCGCCCTGGGCGCTGTCCCCAACGAATACCTGCACTACTACTACGACCCGGCCGGCACGCTGGCCGCGATCCGGGACGCTCCACAGACCCGCGGGGCGTTCCTGTTGGAGCAGCAGGACCGCTGCTACCACCGGATCGTCTCGTCCGATCGTGATCCGCTGGATGCCTGGCTGGAGGCCTGGCGCGAGCGTGAGGCCACCTACATGGCGGAGAACCGGGAGCTGGCCGGCGCCGGCGACCGCGAGCACGACGAGTCCCGCCCGGCCGGCTATGAGGGCGTGGCGCTCGCGGTGATGCGAGCCCTGGCCCACGACGAGCCGGTCACGCTGATCCTCAACGTCCGCAATCGGGGCACCCTCGGCGTGCTCGACGACGCAGCGGTGGTCGAGGTCCCCTGCACGGTCGACGCGCACGGCGCGCTGCCACACCGGGTGTCGGCGCTGCCCGAGCACGGCGTGGGCCTGGTCCGAGCCGTCAAGGCCGCCGAACGCGGCGTCCTGGAAGCGGCTGCCACCGGTTCCCGCGCCGCCGCGGTCCGTGCCATGGCCGCGCATCCCCTGGTCGACTCGGAGCCCGTCGCCCGCCGCCTCGTCGACGCCTATCGCGCCGAGTTCGCCGAGCTCACCTACCTGCGCTGACTTCGGGGAAACTGTCGTACCCGGGTGGCAGGGTGGTCATCGCGAACCGGTGACGCCAGAGGAGGCCCCGTGAAGTATGGATACTTCGGCTCGATGAAGACCAAGCCGGGCCATCGCGACGAGGTCGTGTCGATCCTGCTCCGCTCCTCCGACGGGCTGCGCGAGGCCGGCTGCCATCTCTACGTGGTGGGCGTCTCCGGCACCGACGACCAGACGATCTGGGTCAACGAGGTCTGGGAGAGCAAGGAGCACCACGACGCCTCGCTCCAACTGCCCGAGACCCGGGCCGCCATCGCCGAGGCCATGCCTCTGCTGACCGGCGAGTTCACCCAGCAGGAGATCTCCGTGCTGGGCGGCCTGGGCCTGCCCGCGGCGCCGTGACGCGAGGTGACCGGCCCGGGTTTGTCCGCAGGAAACTCACGCGCGGGAGACCGAAACGGCGGAGAGGGCGAGCCTCGGCCGTCAGGCCGTGCTCACCCTCTCCGAGGAGTCGATGTCAGACCGCGGCCGGCTGCTCGGCCGGGCGGCGCGGCGGGATCGAGTGGTCGATCTCCTTGGCCGGCTTGCGGTTGGGCAGCGCCAGGCGGAAGACCTTCGCCCACGCCGACGCCACCTGCACGACCAGCGGCCCGGTGACGTAATTCAGCTCGTACTTCTCGAACAGAGCCCGCACCTTCGGCGCGATCTCCGCGTAGCGGCTGGCCGGCAGGTCGGGGAAGAGGTGGTGTTCGATCTGGTGGGACAGGTTGCCGGTCATGATGTGCATCAGCTTGCTGCCGGAGATGTTCGCGGAGCCGAGCATCTGCCGCAGGTACCACTCGCCGCGGGTCTCACCGGTGATCGAGGTCCGCTCGAAGGTCTCCACACCGTTGGGGAAGTGGCCACACATGATCACCGAGTGGCTCCACAGGTTGCGGACCAGGGTCGCCACGAAGTTCGCCGACAGTGTGCCGAGGAAGGCGCCGAGCGGGTTGCCCATCAGGAAACCGACCGGGATGGCAAGGGCCGGGTGGACGATGTAATCCTTCGTCACCTGCCGGCGGATCTTGTGCATGACCTTGCGCAGGTTGGCGCGGAAGGCCGGGTTGCTGCGTCGCTTCTTGGTCTTCAGGTTGCGGCCGAGCTCCAGGTCGTAAGCGGCGATGCCGTACTCGAAGAAGCAGGCGTTGATGAAGTTGTAGAGCGGCTGCCCGAGGTGCGCCGGCACCCACTTCTGCTGCTCGTCGACGCGCATGATGCCGTAACCGAGGTCGTTGTCGCGCCCGACCACGTTGGTGTACTTGTGGTGCAGCTCGTTGTGCGAGTGCTTCCACTGCTCGGCCGGGGACGCCGAGTCCCACTCCCACGTCGTCGAGTGGATCTTCGGGTCCCGCATGAAGTCGTACTGGCCGTGCAGGATGTTGTGGCCGATCTCCATGTTCTCGAGGATCTTGGAGATGGACAGGCCGGCGGTGCCGAGGATCCAGGCCGGCGGGAAGAGCGAGAAGAGCAGCAGCGCGCGGCTGCCGAGTTCGATGCGGCGCTGCACCGCGATCATCCGGCGGATGTACTTGGCGTCCTTCTCACCGCGGACGGCGAGCACCTCGTCCCGGATCGCGTCGAGCTCACGCCCGATCTGCTCGATGTCCTCGGGGCTGAGGTGGGCGATCGGGTTGACTTCTTTACGCTGCAGCGTCGTCACGTGGTTCCCTCACAAAAAACTAGGCGTCGAACCGGCACGGCCCGGCGGCGGCCGAGATGCAGGTCTGGATCAGGACGTTGTCGCCGTCCACCTCGGTGGCGGTGGTGAGCGTGCCGTCGCGCAGGTCGCGGACGATGCCCTCGCGCATCGGCAGCACGCATTTGAAGCAGATGCCCATCCGGCAGCCGGACTGCATGAGCTGGCCGGCGGCCTCGCCGGCTTCGAGGATCGACGTGCCGCCGGGCGCCTCGGCGACCGTCCCGGTGCGCTCGAAGGTGACCGTGCCGCCGTCGCCGGCGACGAGCACGGTCGGGCGGAAACGCTCGACGTGCAGCCGGTCGGCGGCGCCGGCGTCGGTCCAGTGCGCGGTCAGGTCGTCGAGCATCTCGCCCGGCCCGCACGCCCAGGTCTCCCGCTCGAACAGGTCGGGCACCAGGGAGGCGAGCTCGGCGGGCTTGAGACGGCCGTCGGCCCGGGTGTGCCGTTCGATCAGGCGGATCCGGCCGGCCGAGGCGAGCGACCGCAGCTCCTCGCCGAAGACCACGTCGTCGGCGGTCCGCGCCGAGTGGATCACGACCACGTCGGGCAGCTGGTGCAGAGCGCTGCGCAGCATGCCCATGACCGGGGTGATGCCGCTTCCGGCGGTCACGAACAGCGCCTTCGCCGGCGGGGCGGACGGCAGCACGAAGTCGCCGGTGGGTAGATCGAGGTTGACGATCATGCCGCGCTTGGCGTTGCGGAGCAGGTAACCGCTGACCACGCCGTCCTGGACGGCGTTGACCGTCACGGTGAACCGGCCGTCGCGGCGGCCGGCCGCGCTGGACACCGAGTAAGCACGCCACAGGCGCACGCCGTCGACGTCCACGCCGAGCCGGATGTACTGACCCGGCCGGTGCGGCTGCCAGTTCCGCCCGGGGCGCAGCTCGAGGGTGACCGCGTTCGCGGTCTCCCGGCGCACCGCCTCGACCCGGGCACGCAGGACGGTCGGGTTGCGCAGGGGCGCGATGACGTCGAGATAGTCGGCCGGCACCACCGGCGTCGTGATCAGCTCGACGACGCGCCAGGCGCCGTTGCGCAATGTCCGAGTAACTGCCACGTGAACAAGCCTGCTACCTCGAGCGACCGAAAGCATGACCATGAGAAGTGAATCCTGGCGTCATAATTGTTCGCTGGGTACAACAGTGGGACCCCAAACTCGGATACCACGGGAAAAGGTGAGCCGGTGAAACAATCGCTGCGGGATGTCCGGTCCTACCGCCTCCCTGCGGAGGTGATCGATCCGCTGCGCCGAGGGCTGCCCGAGGTGGCCGTGCAGACCATCGCGGCGATCACGATGGAGGTGCCTGCCTACGCCGAGGCCTTCGCCGGAGAGCTCGGGCACAAGATCGAGAAGGCGGTGCAGGCTGCCCTCGGCACGTTCCTCAATCTGGTGTCCCGCCCGGGAGCCGATCCCGGCACTCCGCTGGCGGCGGCGCTCGAGGCCGCGTACGCATTGGGTCGCGGTGAGGCCCGATCGGGCCGAAGCCTGGACGCGCTGCTCGCCGCCTACCGGGTCGGCGCCCGCGTGTCCTGGCGTGAGCTGGCCGCGATCAGCGTCGGCATCGGGCAGCCGGCCGCCGCCGTAGCCGACTTCGCCGAGCTGGTGTTCGCCTACATCGACGAGCTCTCCGCGGCCAGCGTCGCCGGCCACGCCGACGAACTCGCCGCCTCCGGCCGGATCCGCTTGCGCCACCTGCAGGAACTCGCGCAGACCCTGGTCGCCGGCGAGCCCTCGCACGTCGTGCAGGCCGCCGCCGAGCAGGCCGAGTGGACGCCCCCGCAGACCCTGACCGCGATCATGCTCCCGGAGCGCTCCGCTCGCTGGGTGATCGACCTGCTCGACCCGCGCACCCTGCAACTCGCCGACGCGGTGCCCGACCTGCCCGGTATGACCGTGCTGCTGGTGCCCGACCCGCAGGGCGCCTCCCGTCCGCATCTCACCCGCCTGCTGGCCGGCCAGAGCGCGGTGATCGGCCCCGCCCGCCCCTGGCTGGAGGCCAAGACCTCCCTGGACCGGGTGATCCGCGTCCACGCCCTGAGCCCCCCTTCCGCCGGCGCGGTCGTCGACACCGAGGACCACCTCGCCGGCGTGGTAGTCACCGCCGACCCGAGCGCCCTGGCCGACCTGCGCGCCCGCGCCCTGGCCCCCCTGGCCGGCGAACGCGGCGCCGCCGCCGCCAAGCTCATCGAGACCCTGCGCAGCTGGCTGCTGCACCACGGCCGCCGTGAGGACGTCGCCGCCGAGCTCTTCGTCCACCCCCAGACGGTCCGCTACCGGATGGCTCGCTTACGCGAGCTCTACGGCGAGAAACTGCGCGATCCGCAGTGGGTGCTCGCGCTCACCATCGCTCTCGCGCTCCCCGACGCCTAAACCCCTCCCCGGGTACGCCCAAAGCCCGCCCTGCCCGCACCCCCTCACCTCCACCCCGACGCCTAAAACCCTCCCCGGGTACGCCCAAAGCCTCGCGCCGCCCGCACCCCCTCACCTCCACCCCGACGCAGTCTCGCCGCCCACGGCAACGCTCCGGTTCCGGATCCCGGCGCGAAGGGCCGAGCCGTCCCATGACCATCCACCGGATCAAGCAAGGCGCCGATCCACGGGCCGCCACCTCTGCAACATGCGCGCCGTGCCCGCGCCGCAATCCGGTTCGCCCTCGCAACAAGATCAAATCCACCCTGCACGGCTCAGCCCTCGCAGAGCTGTCGCCCAAGTGGGAGTGTCCGCTCCTGAACGCATGCCGATCCCTGCGATCCCGGTCAGCTGGCTCTCAGTGCTGCCCAAGCCCGTGCAGACAGCCCTGGCGGCCAGCCAGTTCCCCCGGCTGCGCCGGGGTGTTGCTTCGACCGGCCCGAACCAGCACTGACCGCCAGCCGCTTCGCCCGGCTGCGTCCGGGTGTTGTTCGGTCGGGCGGATCCGGCTCTGGCGGTCAGCCGGTTTGCCTGGCTGCGTCTGGGTGTTGCTTCGGACGGCCCGAACCGGCACTGGCCGCCAGCCGGTTCCCCCCGGCTGTGCCCGGGAATTGTCGCGGCTGGCCTGAGACGACGCTGATGGCCAGCCAGGCGGGTTCGCCGTTGACCGGCCAGTCCCGCCAGGTACCGAATACGGCCCTAATTCGGTGTGAGTGCCAGCTGGCCTCGGCGGCTGGCGTTATAGGCACCGATCGGGGGCGGCGTTCGGTGCGTGGGCGTGAGCTGGGCTCAGCGGGCTGGCGTGTAGGTACCGGTTGCGACGGTGTTTGGTGGGTGGGTGGCAGGCGGGCTATCGGGTGGAGGAGCCGTTGAGGCGGGAACGGATCAGCAGGCAGGCCACGCCTAGCACCGCGAGCAGGGCGGCGGCGCCGGCGTAGATGGCGGCTCGGCGTTCGGCGGCGGCGGTGCGGGCGGCCTGGGCAGCGATCATCTGCGGGGTGGGGTCCTGGTAGGGGACGTCGGCCATCCCGGCGAGCCCGGCGCAGAGCAGCAGCACGGCGGCGAGGAGGAGGGAGATCCCGGCGGCCAGCAGGATCCGTGGTCGTGTCACAGCGGCCACGATGGCACAGGGATAGACCAAAGTCGCGGATCGGCGACTTCGGTCGTCTGGATCCGGCCCGCGGGGTGGGCATAGCGTCGGCACTGTGAAAAGGGAACCTGTCGTACTGACCTTCTCCGGCGTGGACCGGGCGCTCGTGACGGCCGGCCCGGCGGTGTTGGGGGCGGTCCTCGGGATCGTGCTGCCGATGATCGCCCGGTGGGCGGTGGACCTGGAGATTCCACTGCCGTTCCGGCCGGTCTGGGTGGTGGTCGGTTCGATGGACCGGTGGTGGGAGGTCGCCGTGCAGGCGACGATCCTCGCCGTGCTGGGTGCGCTGGCGACCATGGAGATCCTGCGCCGCACGGCCCTGGTGACGGTCGCCGACGACGAGGTGCGGCTGGACATCGCCGACGACCATGTCCGGCTGGCCCGTGCGGAGATCGAGGCGGTCTACCGGGAGGGCGACGCGCTGGTAGTGCTCGACCGGGAGTCGAAGCAGGCGTTCCGCGGCGAGCCGAGGGCGGACAAGGCGCGGCTCGAGCAGGCGTTCCGCGAGTTCGGGTATCCGTGGCGCGACGCCGACCCGTTCGCCGAGCTGTACCACCGGTGGGCGCCGGAGACCGGCCTGCTGCCGGTCGCGGTCGAGGCGGTCCTGTCGGCGCGCGCTGTCGCGCTGCGCAAGAAGGCCGGCAGGGAGGCCGGCGAGCTGCGCGACGCTCTCCACAAGCTCGGGTACGCCGTGCGCGACGACGGTGACCAGCAGTTCTGGCGCCCCCTGGTCCGCTCGTGACGGGACACCGCGAACCGGGCGCGTCACCGGACCCCGCAGCCGCCGCGAACATGCCGTCAACAGTGGTGCCGCAGACCTCGGCCGTGGAAAGCGCGCCACGGGACGCCGGGCCGGGACTGGCAGGCGCCGCCGGAGCGGCCGGGGAGGCGGGATCGGCAGTGTCGGTGGAGGCCGGGCTCCCCATGAGGCCGATGGCGTCGGTAGACGCCGAGCCAGGGGCACTGGACGCTTGGAGCGTCCCGGAGGGCGCTGGGCCGGAATCGTCGCACA
>NZ_JBEZZB010000089.1:0-25116 GCF_040638955.1 Actinoplanes sp. NPDC024001 | reverse complement strand
AAGGGGAACGCCGAGCCAGGGGCACTGGACGCTTGGAGCGTCCCGGAGGGCGCTGGGCCGGAATCGGCGCACAAGGGGAACGCCGAGCCAGGGGCACTGGACGCTTGGAGCGTCCCGGAGGGCGCTGGGCCGGAATCGGCGCACAAGGGGAACGCCGAGCCAGGGGCGCAGGGCGCCGCGCCGCAATCGGCGGGCAACGGCAAGGCGGAGCGGAAAGCGATGGGGGTCGAAAGCGCGCCGAGCACTGATGGGCCGGCATCGGGTGGGGGAGAGACGGCCGAGCGGGAAGGCCGGCCGGCGGCCGGCGGTGGGTGGCGGCGCCGGCTGGAGGCCGCGGTGCGCTACCGGGCCGTCGACGTCGCCGCGATCCTGATCTCGTGGTTCTTCGCGCTCGTCCTGGTCGGCGAGGCCGAGAGCATCGGCCGGATCGGCAGCGACGACGTGCTGCCGATGGTGATCGTGGGCTGGGTGACCTCACTGGCGATCTGGTGGCGGCGCAGCCACCCGGTGGCCACCGCGGTCCTCATCGCGCCGGTCGGGCTGGTCACCGACGCGTCCGCCTATGCCGGGCTGGTCATCGTCTACACGCTGGTCACGCTGCGCCGGGGCCGGGCCGTCGGATATGTGCTGGCGCTGCATCTGCTGATCGGCTTCGGCTATTCGTGGCTGCGGCCGGACCCGAGCTTGCCGCCGGTCGTGGAGCTGATGCTCAGCGGCGTCCTGCTGGGGGCCACGGTGGCGATCGCGGTGGCGGTGCGGTCGCGCCGCGAGCTGGTGGAGTCGCTGCGGGAGCGCACGGTGCGGGCCGAGGAGGCGGCGCAGCTGCGGGCCGAGCGGCTGCGGGCGCTGGAGCGGGAACGGATCGCCCGGGAGATGCACGACGCCCTCGCGCACCGGATCTCCATGGTCAGCCTGCATGCCGGGGCGCTGCAGGTCCGCCCCGACCTGTCGCCCGAGGAGGTGGCGAAGGCGGCGGGAACGATCCGCGACAGCGCCCACCACGCGCTGGAGGACCTGCGGGAGATCCTCGGCGTGCTGCGCGCCGGCCCGGGCGACGGCCTTCGGCCGCAACCCGATTTGGGCCATCTGGGCGATCTGGTCGCGGAGGCACAACAGGCCGGGGTACGGGTGGAAGCACACAACCTGCTCGACGGGGAACCGGTGGGCCCCTCCCTCGGCCGGACGGTCTACCGCGTCGTGCAGGAGGGGCTCACCAACGCCGGGAAGCACGCGCCGGGCGTACCCGTGCGTCTGCTGGTGGAGCGAACCGCCAAGGGTGAGCTGCATGTGGAGGTCGCCAACGCCTTGCCGGGCACGCCCGCGGCCGGCGTGCCGGGTGCCGGCGCCGGGCTGGTCGGCCTGGCCGAGCGGGTGGAGTTGCTCGGCGGGCGGCTGCGGCACGGGGTGCGGGCGGACCCGCGTACCGGGCTCGGGTTCCATCTGGAAGCGTGGCTGCCGTGGCCGAGTTGATCCGGGTGCTGATCGCCGATGACGACCCGCTGGTGCGGGTGGGATTGTCCATGGTTCTGGGTGCGGACCCGGACCTGCAGCTGGTGGGGGAGGCGGGGGACGGCGCCGAGGCGGTCGAGGTGGCCCGGCGGCTGCGGCCGGACGTGGTGCTGATGGACATCCGGATGCCGCGGATGGACGGGCTGGCCGCCACCGAGGAACTGCGGCGCGACGGGCCGAACCCGGCGATCGTGGTGCTGACCACCTTCGACACCGACGAGCATCTGCTCGGCGCGCTGCGGCTGGGCGCGAACGGCTTCCTGCTCAAGGACATCGCGCCGACGGAGATCCTGAGCGCGGTGCGGCGGGCGGCGGCCGGCGAGTCGATCCTGGCGCCGTCGGTGGTGCCGCGGCTGATCGGGTACGCGGTGGGCCGCTCCGGGCAGGAGGTCACCGGAAAAGCGGACAAGAAGGCCGCACTGGACCGGCTCACCGAGCGGGAACGGGAGGTGGCCGAGGCGGTGGCGACCGGCCGGTCCAACGCGGAGATCAGCGCCGAGCTGCACATGAGCGTGCCGACGGTGAAGGCCTACGTGTCCCGGCTGCTCGACAAACTCGGCTGCGCGAACCGGGTACAGGTGGCGATCATGGTCCACGAAGCGAGTAGTTGAAAGTTACAAAACCCGTGAGGGTCGTTACATCCGGTGGCCCCGGAGGCGCTCGGGTACTAGCGTTGTGCCCGCTGCAAAACCCATCAGCTGGGTAGGTTTTGCGACGTACGTCACAACGGCTGACCAGGGTGTTTCACGTGATCGAAATAAGCGGTCTTCGCAAGACGTACCGCTCGAAGGCCGGTGCCGTCGTCGCGGTCGACGGGGTGGACCTCTCCGTCGGCGAGGGTGAGGTCTACGGCGTGCTGGGCCAGAGCGGCGCCGGCAAGAGCACGTTGCTGCGCTGCGTCAACATGCTGGAGCGCCCGGACGCCGGCACGGTGGCCGTCGGCGGCGTCGAGCTCACCGGGCTGCGCCGCAAGCAGCTGCGCCTGGCCCGGCACGACATCGGCATGATCCACCAGCATTTCGCGCTGCTCTCGTCGCGGACCGTCGCCGGCAACGTGGCGTTCGCGCTGGAGGTCACCGGGGTGCCGCGGGCCGAGCGCAGGGCCCGGGTGGCGGAGCTGCTCGACCTGGTCGGGCTCACCGAGCGCGCCGAGGCCTACCCGGCTCAGCTCTCCGGTGGTCAGAAGCAGCGGGTGGGCATCGCCCGGGCGCTCGCCGCGCGGCCGAAGGTGCTGCTCTCCGACGAGGCGACCTCGGCGCTCGACCCGGAGACCACCGAGTCGATCCTGCGGCTGCTGCTCGACCTGAACCGCCGGCTCGGCCTGACCATCCTGCTGATCACCCACGAGATGACCGTGGTGAAGCGGATCTGCACGTCGGCCGCGGTGATGCGCGACGGCAAGGTGGTGGAGGCCGGCCCGGTTGCCGACCTGCTCCGGCAGCCCGGCTCGGAGCTGGCCCGGGACCTGCTGCCGCTGGGCGGTGTGGAGGCTCCGGACGGGACGACCGTCGTCGACGTCACGCTCAGCGGCGCCGAGGCGGACGAGCCGATCATCGCGGAGCTGGCGAGACGGTTCGCTGTCGACGTACGCATCCTGGGTGGGTCGGTGGAAACGCTCGCCGCGACGCGCGCTGCTCGCTGGCGTCTCGCCCTGCCGGGCGCGCCGGAGGACAACTGGGAGGCGCTCGAGTTCCTCCGCAAGCGGGGAGTGACGTCGTGACCTGGTCCGAAGTCGTCGAGCTGCTGGGCACCGGCCTGCAGGAGACCGCCTGGATGGTCGGCGTCTCCGCGCTGTTCACCGCGATCGGCGGCCTGCTGATCGGCGTGCTGTTCGTGCTCACCGAGCGCGGCGGTCTGCTGCCGATCCCGCCGCTGAACTCGGTGCTCGGCCTGATCGTCAACCTGGGCCGCTCGATCCCGTTCCTGATCCTGATGGTGGCGATCATCCCGTTCACCCGGCTGGTGGTCGGCACCAGCATCGGCACCGACGCGGCGATCGTCCCGCTGACCGTCGGCGCCATCCCTTTCTTCGCCCGGGTGGTGGAGACCGCGCTGCGCGAGGTGCCCTCCGACGTGGTCGCCGCCGCCACCGCGATGGGCGCGACCCGCCGCGAGATCGTCGGCAAGGTGCTGCTGCGTGAGGCGATGCCCGGCCTGATCTCCGGGTTCACCATCACGATCATCGCGATCGTCGGCTACTCCGCGATGGCCGGCACGGTCGGCGGCGGTGGCCTCGGCTATCTCGCGATCAGCTACGGCTACCAGCGCTTCGAGACCAAGGTCATGATCGCGACCGTGGTGGCGCTGGTCCTCTTCGTTCAGCTCATCCAGATGGTGGGCGACTTCCTCGCCCGCCGGCTCTCCCACCGATGAAAGGTAATTCGATGCGCCGCCGCTCCCTCGCTGCCGTCCTGGCTTCCGCCGCCCTCGTCCTGGGGCTGGCCGCGTGCGGCTCAGACTCCTCCTCGGCCTCCAGCGACACGCTCAAGGTCGGTGTCAGCCCGGTCCCGCACGGCGAGATCCTCAAGTACGTGGCCGACAACCTCGCGTCCGCCGAGGGCCTGAAGCTGGAGATCGTCGAGTTCGACGACTACGTGCAGCCGAACATCGCGCTGCAGGAGAAGCAGCTCGACGCCAACTACTTCCAGCACATTCCGTACCTCGACGAGGAGGTCGCGTCGAAGGGCTACAAGTTCACCGCGCTCAAGCCGGTGCACATCGAGCCGCTCGGCGTCTACTCCAAGAAGGTCAAGAGCATCGCCGAGGTGCCGGCCGGTGGGGTCGTCGGCATCCCGAACGATCCGTCGAACTCGGGGCGCGCCCTCAACCTGCTCGCCAAGAACGGGCTGATCACGCTCAAGGACGGGGTCGGGGTGAAGGCGACCGTGTCGGACATCGCGACCAACCCGAAGAACCTGGAGATCAAGGCCCTGGACGCGGCGCAGCTGCCGCGCAGCCTGGAGGACACCGCGATCTCGGTGATCAACGGGAACTACGCGATCGAGACCGGGCTCAAGCCGGCCACCGACTCGCTCGCGCTGGAGAGCGGGGACGACAACCCGTACGCGAACCTGGTCGTGGTGCGCACCGGTGACGAGGGTGACGCGCGGGTGACCAAGCTGGAGAAGCTGCTGCACTCCGAGCAGGTCAAGAAGTTCATCACGGACAAGTACCAGGGGTCGGTGCTCGCCGCGTTCTGAGTTGGCGCGGCTGTCGCCCAGCGCTGCTTGTCGGCTCCCGACACAGCACTGGACGACAGCTCGTTTGTCCGGCTGTCGGCCAGTGCTGCTTGGTGGCCTGTGATGCAGCACTGGGCGACAGCTTGTTTGTCCGGCTGCCGGCCAGTGCTGCTCGGTGGTGCGTTGTGCAGCACTGGGTGACAGCCGAGGACGGGTGCTAGATCGCCTTGGCCAGCGCGGCCGCGGCGGTGAGCGAGGAGCAGGCGCCCTGGTCGGCCCAGACGTCGGCGGCACCGGGCGTCTCGCCCTGCGTCCACCACTTGGCCCGCCAGATGCGGCCGTTGTGCGAGACGGTGTTGCCGCCCACGTAGACCGCGCTGCTGCTCCACGCCGCGGTGCCCGAGCATCCGGTCGGCGGGTTCCCGCCGCCACCGCCGCCACCGCCGCCTCCGGTGCCGCCGATGTTGACGTCGATGCAGGAGTAGAAGGCGTTCGCCGTGTCGGAGATGGTCCAGACGGCGAGGATCTTCTGCCGGCCGGAGAAGCCGCTCAGGTTGACGGTGTGCGACAGGGTGGCCGGCGGCTGCTGGTTGTTGCCGCTGAACGAGCCGACGCGGGTGCCGCCGATGAAGTACTCCCAGCCGGTGGTGGCGTGCCGGGCCGTGTTGATCCAGGTGAGCGTCAGCGAGGTGCCGACGTTGGTGGCCGGCCAGTTCCGGCTGTCGTCGTTGAGTTCGGCGAACTGGGCGTTGTTGCCGTGGCAGTTGCGCAGGCCCTTGGGCCCCTCGACGCTCTGCGGCTCGTACTTGATCTGCCCGCACGCCACTACGCCACGAGCGCAGTTGGCCTGCCGGCTGGGCGGGTTGGAGACGTAACCGTGTGCCGCGGCGGGCGAGGCCACTAGGAGCGATCCGGCGGCACCGACGAGAGCGACCGCGAACGTGGCGATCAACTTGCGCATGTGTCACTCCTTTGAACGATGAGCATCGATTCGTGGGTGTGACAGGAATATAAAGCAAGCTTTCCTAACAGAAAAGGGTCGTGCCGGTATGTGGTGATTCGTGCCGGGAGATCGCCAGGCATCTATTGACAAGTGTTGTTAACAAATCGCACTGTTGCTGAGAGCGCTCTCTGAGCTTCCAACAGCGGAATCGAGGTTCCCTCGTGCGTAAGATCCTGCGCGCCCTCGCCGCGCTGGCCATGGCCGTCCCGGCCGTGGCCGCGGTATCCCCACCCGCCGCCCACGCCATCGGTCCGGCCGTGCTGCCCGTGACCATCAGCAACAGCACCGGCCGTGGTGAAGCTGTGTATCTCTACGTGATCGGCGTCCAGCTCTCCTCCGGCCGGCTCGGCTACGTCAACCAGGCCGGCACGTTCACCGCCTGGAGCGGCGGCGCCCTTCCCCCGGCGCCCGCGCCCGACGTCTCCATCCCCGGCGCCGCCAACGGCGGCAGCACCCTGATCCACTTCCCGCGCGGCTTCTCCGGCCGGGTCTACATGTCGATGGGGGAGAGGCTGAAGTTCTTCCTCACCCCGGACGGCCTGGTCCAGCCCGCGCCGTGGGCGGCCGGCGACCCCAACGCCAACATCCTGTTCGACTGGAGCGAGTTCACCTACAACGACGCCGGCCTGTGGCTGAACAGCTCGCAGGTCGACATGTTCGCCATCCCGCACGCGGTCACCGTCACCGGCGCGAGCGGGCAGACCGGGCGCACGGGCGACGTCGTCGCCAACGGCCGGGACAACGTCATCAACACGCTGCGCAACACGGCCGGCTGGCAGAACACGGTGCGTACCCGCTCCGACGGCACGGTCCTGCGGGTGCTCGCGCCCGGCAAGGCGGCCGGCGCCGGACTGATGAGCGCCACCTATCTGGACCCGTACATCGCGTCGGCGTGGAACGCCTACACGACCAAGACGCTGACCGTGGTGCCGTTCGGCGACCAGCCCAACACCCGCTACTTCGGCCGGACCTCGGGCACCGTCATGAACTTCACCAACGCCGCCGGCACCCGGGTGGCGTCGTTCAGCCGCCCGTCGTCGGCCAGCGTCTGGGGCTGCGACGGCGACCTGCCGGCGCCCAACGACCAGGTGGTCGGCCCGATCTCCCGGACGCTCTGCGCCGCGCTCAACCGCGGCACGCTCGGCACCGTCGACACCCAGCCGAGCACCAACGCGAACGACTTCTACAAGAGCAACCCCACCAACGTGTACGCCAAGGTGATCCACCAGAACATGGCCGACGGCAAGGCCTACGCGTTCGCCTTCGACGACGTCGGCGCCTTCGAGTCGCTGGTCCACGACGGCGACCCGCGCTCGGCCGGCATCATCCTGTCCCCGTTCACCGGCGGGGGCGGCCCCACCAATCCGGGCACCGGCGCGGTGTCGCTGATCAGCAACCTGAACAACAAGTGCGTCGACGTGCCGAACGCCAACTTCAGCGACGGCGTCCAGCTGCAGATGTGGACCTGCAACAACACCAGCGCCCAGAAGTTCACCTTCACCGGCGGCACGCTGCAGAGCCAGAACAACAAGTGCGTGGACGTCGCATGGGGCTCCACCGCCAACGGCGCGATCATCCAGCTCGCGACCTGCAGCGGAAACCCGGCGCAGCAGTTCGTCCACCAGAGCAACGGCACACTGCGCAACCCGCAGTCCGGCCGGTGCATCGACATCGACGCCTGGAACCCCAACGACGGAGCGAAGCTCCTGCAGTGGGACTGCCACGGCGGCGCCAACCAGACGTTCCGCCGCGGCTGACCGCAACGGCGCGCGCCCTCCGGAGGGTCTTCGGAGGGCGCGCGGGAGGGGGCCGGCTCAGGCCAGGATCGAGGCGATCGTCTCGGTGGGGAGCCCGAGGGCCGAACCGACCAGGTCGTTGGTGAGGGCGCCGGCGTGCGCGTTCAGGCCGAGCGCGAGCGCCGGGTCGGCACGCAGGGCGTCGCGCCAGCCCAGGTCGGCGAGGCGCAGCACGTACGGCAGGGTGGCGTTGGTCAGCGCGTAGGTAGAGGTGTTCGGCACCGCGCCCGGCATGTTGGCGACGCAGTAGAAGACCGACTCGTGCACCTGGTAGACCGGGTTCTCGTGGGTGGTGGGCCGCGAGTCCTCGAAGCAGCCGCCCTGGTCGATGGCGATGTCGACCAGCACCGAGCCGGGCTTCATCCGCTTGACCAGGTCGTTGCTGACCAGCGTGGGCGCCTTCGCCCCGGGCACCAGCACCGCGCCGATCACCATGTCCGCCTCGATCACCGACTGCTCGATGGTGTACGAGTTCGACACCAGCGTCTTGACCCGCCCACCGAACTGGGCGTCGATCTGCCGCAGCCGGGGCAGGCTCAGGTCCAGCACGGTCACGTCGGCGCCGAGCCCGAGGGCGATGGTCGCGGCGTTCACCCCGGAGACGCCGCCGCCGATGACGGTGATCTTGGCGGGCGCGACGCCCGGCACGCCGCCGGGCAGCACACCGCGGCCCCCGCTGTTGCGCATCAGGCTGTACGCGCCCACCTGCGGGGCGAGCCGTCCGGCGACCTCGGACATCGGGGCGAGCAGCGGCAGCGATCCGTCGGCGAGCTGCACCGTCTCGTACGCGATGGCGGTGGTCCCGCTGTTCAGCAGCGCCTTGGTGCCCTCGGCGTCGGCGGCGAGGTGCAGGTAGGTGAACAGGACCTGCCCGGCGCGCAGCCGGTGGTACTCCTCGGCGATCGGCTCCTTGACCTTGAGCACCATGTCGGCGTCGTCCCAGACCGCGTCGGCGTCCGGGGCGATCCGGGCGCCGGCGGCGAGGAAGTCCTCGTCGGTGATCGCCGATCCGGTCCCGGCGCCGGCCTGCACGATCACCTCGTGGCCGTGGCGTACCGCTTCGACCACGCCGGCCGGGGTGATGGCCACCCGGTACTCGTGGTTCTTGACCTCTTTCGGCACGCCGATGCGCATGGGACGTTTCCTTTCCACGGAGACCGCGTTGTCTGCTGGCGATAGGGTGGAACGATGTGCAGTGATCAGGCAAGGCGAGCGAACGAGATTCTGTTCGTCCCTCCGCGGGCGCAGATTCTGCGATCCGAGCCACCACGATGACCGACCTGCCGAAGGATGTTCGAGGTCTGGATCACATCGATCTGGAGCTGCTGAGCCTGTTGCGCGCCGACGGCCGGATGCCGAACAACGCCCTCGCCGACCGGGTCGGGATCGCGCCCTCCACCTGCCTGACCCGGGTCCGCAGGCTGCGCGAGATCGGGGCGATCCGCGGTTTCCACGCCGACGTGGACCCGGCCTGGATCGGCCGGCCGATCCAGGCCATGATCGCGGTGCGGATCCGGTCCGACGCCCGGGACGCGATCGGCAAGTTCGCCGAGTCCCTGGCCGGGATCCCCGCGGTCCGCGACGTCTACTTCGTCTCGGGGTCCTACGACTTCCTGCTGCACGTGGCCGCCGCCGACGTCGACGACCTGCGTTCGGTGATCACCGAGCGGCTCAGCGGGACGCGCCTGATCGCCGGCACCGAGACGTACCTGATCTTCGAGCACCGCCGGGGCGCCTGAGGCTTGTGATGATCATCTAAGCTCCACGCTCGTGAACGCTGGTGAGCCACCCGAGCGGGCCGATCGGATCAGAGCGGCCCTGGCGGTGCTCGCCGCGACCGGCGCGGTGCTGCTCGTCGTCGGCCTCGCCGCCTCGGTCGTCGGGTGGCTCCCGCTTCCGCCCGCCCTGTTCTCCGGGGGCGGGGCTGAGGCCGCCGACCGCGAACCCGGCGGCGGGACGCTTCCGGCCCGGATCGGCGCCCCGTCGCTCTGGACCGCCGACGGCGAGCGCGACCCGATCGGCGCGGCCTCGGTGCTCTACACGTCGAACACCTGGTTCTTCGACGGCTCGGACTGGTTCACCGGGCTGGTCGGGAAGCGGTCGGACACCTACCGGGTGCTGCGGCGCTCCGGACCGGCCGGGATGTCGTCGGTGCTCTCGCCCGCGGGCGACCGGCTCGCCACCACCGAGGGCGTCGCCGACCTGGCCACCGGCCGGTTCACCAGCTACCCGGCGGAGCTGAACGAGCTGGAGATCTTCCCGCAGGCCTGGTCGCCGGACGGCCGGACGCTGGCGATCCTGACCGACCCCGAGGACGTGGCGCTGCGCCTGCTCGACGTGACGACCGGCGAGCACCGGGTGGTGCACCCGCTGAGCGCGCTGAGCGCCCTCCACGGCTGGACCGCGGCGTTCTCCCCGGACGGCAGCCGGCTCGCCTTCCAGCTGGAGGACCGGATCCGCGTGGTCCAGGCGGACGGTGGCGGCGAACCGGTCGACTACGAGATCCCGGAGGGCGCCCGCCTGGCCGGCAAGGGCGCCTGGCAGCCGGACGGCCGGGGCCTGCTGGTGGTGGCCGGCGAGGAGTGCGACTGCGGCGCGTACCCGATCCGCTGGACCGTCGCGACCGTGCCCCTCGGCGCCGGTCCGGCGCCGAGCTGGACAGTGGACGGTGCGTTCGCGGTGCGGGTCCTCGGCTGGTGGGCCGGCAAGCCGGTGGCGGCCGAGTACTCGGCGGTCGACGGCACCACGCCGGCCCTCTTCACGGACGAGCAGAGTCAGTGGGGCCTCACGACGCAGGACGACATCCAGTCGGTGCGCCTCGTCGAGCTCGGCACCGGCCGCGTGCTGCTGGAACCCGGCGGCGAGGCGGAGTCGATCGACGTGGCGGACTCGGTGCTGGCGGCCGCGGCCACCCGGGCCGGCGATCCGGTGCTGATCGACGCGGACTTCCCGCTCGAGGCGCCGCTCGTGCTCCTCGGCGTCTCCACCTCCGCGCTCATCGTGCTGCGCGCCGGGGAATGGGCCCGGCGACGGCGTGCCGGGCGACCGGTGGATGAAGCTCCGGTGCCGGAACGATGACCATGGTTGCGCCGCCGGGGACCGTCCGATAGGCAGGGTGCCATGAGGCGACTTCTGGCAGCCGCGGCGTGCGCGGCGGCACTGGGCACCGTCATCGGTGCGGTACCGGCGAATGCCGGCGGGAAAGATCACGACGTTCGGTTCGCGACGTACAACCTGTCGCTGAACCGGCCGGCGCAGGGACTGTTGCGCGAGCACCTGGCGAACCCGGAGGTCGACGACGTCTACCGGCGGCAGGCGCGCAACGTCGCCGAGGTCATCCAGCGCACCGCGCCGGACGTCGTGCTGATCAACGAGTTCGACTACGACCCCGAGGCGGCCCGGCTGTTCGCGGAGAACTTCCTCGCCGTGTCGCAGAACGGGGCCCGCGCCCAGCGCTACCCGTACCGTTACGTCGCGCCGTCCAACACCGGTCTCGCCTCCGGCTTCGACCTCAACAACAACGGCGTCACCGACACCACGCCGGGCGACCAGGCGTACGGCGACGACTCGTTCGGTTTCGGCCTGTTCCCCGGCCAGTACGGCATGGTCGTGTACTCGAAGTACCCGATCGACAGGTCGGCGGTGCGCACCTTCCAGAACTTCAAGTGGCGTGACATGCCGGGCAACCTGCTGCCCACCGAGTTCTACTCGCCCGAGGAGCAGGCGGTCCTGCGGCTGTCGTCGAAGAGCCACTGGGACGTGCCGGTGCGGGTCGGCCGCAAGACCGTGCACTTCCTGGTCTCGCACCCGACGCCGCCGACCTTCGACGGCCCGGAGGACCGCAACGGGCGCCGCAACCACGACGAGATCCGGTTCTGGGCGGACTACGTGACGCCCGGCAAGTCGCGCTACGTCTACGACGACCGGGGACGCCGCGGCGGCCTGAAGCCGGGGCAGCTGTTCGTGATCGCGGGGGACCAGAACGCGGATCCGGCCGACGGTGACTCGTACGACAACGCGATCCACCAGCTGACCGGGCACCCGCTGATCAACACGCGGACCTCGCCGGCCAGCGCCGGGGCGGCCGAGGCGGCGACCCTGCAGGGCGGCGCCAACCTGACCCACCGCGGCGACCCGCGTTTCGACACCGCCGACTTCGCGGACACCGCGCCGGGCAACCTGCGCGCCGACTACGTCCTGCCCCGGGTGACCATCAAGGTGACCGGCTCCGGCGTGTTCTGGCCGGTGCGGTCGGATCCGCTGTCGCGGCTGAGCGGGGTCTACGACCCGGCCTGGGCGGCGGTCAACGGCTTCCCCACCTCCGACCACCGCCTCGTCTGGGCCGACCTCAGGGTGCCAAGCGGTCGCTGATCACGTGCGCGGCGAACAGCTGGAAGCCGATGACCAGCGGAATCGTCGCGGGCATGGTCAGTGCCAGGAAGAACGCCAGCGCACCGGCGAGCGCCGGGGCCAGAGCTGTCCAGGGCCTGGCGGTCGATGACCGCCAGGCCCACCGGGCGGCGTCGCGCGGCGACAACCCGGGGTCCCGGCCGATCGCGACGAGCGTCAGCGTGGCGAACCCGCCGAGGAAGGCCGCCACCGCCGCGGTGCCGGTGAACAGCACGGTCCCGCCCGGCACCCAGCCACGGCTGATCGCGACCAGGTCGACCAGCAGCGCCACCGCCACCAGCAGCACCGGGATGCCGGGGAGGATCCCGCGCCGGTACAGCCGCAGCAGCGGGCGTACCGGCGGCAGGTTTCCCTCGGTGTAGCGGTGCCGGACCGCCGCTGAGCCGGCCGCCAGCGCCGCCGGTGCGGTCAGCACCGGCAGCGCGGCGACGGTCACCAGCACGCCGATCAGCGCGAGGTCCGTGCCCAGGGCGAACCGCTCGCGCCAGTCCGGGCGCGCCGGCGGCGCGTCGTCCTGAGGCCAGGCCACCGTCATCCCTTCAGCCCCGTCGTGTTGATGCCCTCGACCAGCATCCGCTGGAACGCGACGAAGAACAGGAAGACCGGCAGCAGCGACAGCACCGACATGGCGAACATCGGGCCCACCGCGGACTGGCCGGACGAGTCGATGAACAGTGTCAGCGCCACCGGAGCGGTGTACTTCTCCAGGTCGGAGAGGTAGACCAGCTGGCGGAAGAAGTCGTTCCAGGTCCAGATGAACGAGAAGATCGCCGTCGAGACCAGGGCCGGGCGCGAGAGCGGCAGGATCACGTGCTTGAACACCCCGTACGGCGAGCAGCCGTCGATCTTCGCGGCGTCGTCCAGCTCGCGCGGCACACCCCGCATGAACTGCACCATCAGGAAGACGAAGAACGCCTCGGTGGCCAGCAGCTGCGGCACGATCAGCGGAGCGTACGGCCAGTCGCCGCCCACCCAGCCGAACGTCTTGAACATCACGAACTGCGGCACGATCAGCACGTGGCCGGGCAGCAGCAGCGTCCCGATCATGATGGCGAACCAGAAGCCCCGCAGCCGGAACTTCAGCCGGGCGAACGCGTACGCCGCCAGCAGGCAGGAGACACAGTTCGCCACCACGGTGAGCCCGGCGACCATCGCGCTGTTCAGGAAGAACCGGCCGAAGGCGACGTCGAAGTGCCCCCAGCCGTCGGTGTAGTTGCCCGGCGTGAACACCTCCGGGAACACCGACATGTTGTTGAGCACCTCTTCAGGCGCCTTGAACGAGCTGCCGAGCATCCACACCAGCGGGTAGAGCACGATCACCGAGAGCAGGACCAGCATCGCCGGCCTGCCCAGGCGCTGGAGGGTCATCAGTCTTCTCCGTCCGAGTAGTGCACCCAGAACTTGCCGGTGCGGAAGATGACCGCGGTGACCAGGCCGATGGTGAGCAGGAAGACCCAGGCCATGGCCGAGGCGTAACCCATCTGGTACTCGTTCCAGCCCTTGATGTAGAGGTGCAGGGTGTACATCAGCGTCGAGTCGACCGGGCCGCCGGTGCCGTTGCTCAGCACGAAGGCCGAGGTGAAGCCCTGGAAGCCGTTGATCGTCTCCAGCACCAGGTTGAAGAAGATCACCGGGGACAGGATCGGCAGGGTGACCGCGAAGAACTTGCGCACCGTGCCGGCGCCGTCCACCGACGCCGCCTCGTACAGCTCGGTGGGCACCTGCTTCAGGCCGGCCAGGAAGATCACCATCGGGGCGCCGAACTGCCAGACGGCCAGCAGGATCAGCGTGCCGAGCGCGAAGTCCGGGTCGTTCACCCAGGCCTTGCCCTCGATGCCGAACCAGCCGAGGAACGAGTTGAACGCGCCGTCGCGGTTGAACATGTTGACCCAGACGATCGCCAGGGCCACGCTGCCGCCCAGCAGCGACGGCAGGTAGAACAGGCCCCGGAACAGCCCGCTGCCCCGGAACGACCGGTTCAGCAGCAGCGCGACGCCGAGCGCGGCGGCCAGCTTGAGCGGGGTGGCGATCAGCGCGAACGTGAGGGTGACCCGGACCGCGTGCCAGAAGGACGGGTCGTCGGTGAACATCGTGCGGTAGTTGTCCAGCCCCACCCACTCCATCGAGTCCCAGTCGCTCAGGACGTCGTAGTTGGTGAAGCTGAGGTAGAGCGACATGAGCATCGGGACCGCCGTGATGGCGAGCAGCCCGAGCAGCCAGGGGGAGAGGAACACGTAACCGGCGACACCGTCGGTCTTCGGCCGGGCGGACCGGCCCCGCCGCTGGGAAGCGGCGGGACCGGCGGGCGGCCGGGTCGGCGTGGGCCGGGCCGTCGTTGTTGCCACAGGACTCACCGGCTGATCGCGGCCTGGGCAGCGGCGAAGTACTGCTCGGCGGCCTCGGCCGGCGTGGCGCGGCCGTACTGGGCTTCCTCGGCGGCCTTGATCAGCTCGGAGCGGACGGTGCTGTGACCCTTCGGCGGGACCGCCGGCGACTGACCGAACTTGGCCTGCATCTCGTCGGCGAACGCGACTGAGGCCTTCATCGCGGGGTTGTCCGTGGACTCGGTCACCGTCTTACGGATGTCCAGGTTGGACGGCAGGCCCCGGTCGGTGCCGAGGATCTTGCCGGCCTCCGGGTCGTTCGCCAGGAAGTTGATCACGTCGACCGCGACGTCCTTGTGGTCGGTGCCGCGGTAGACCGAGAAGTACATCGAGGCACGCGGCCACTGCGCGCTCGGGTCGCCCGGGTAGGCCACCACGCCCAGCTCGTCCTTGGTGTTCTTCTGCAGCTCGGGCAGCTGGTTCGCCCAGACCCAGGAGGTGAGCGCCTTGCCGGTCACCACCAGCTGCTTGGTGACGTCGGTGGCGTTGCCCTCGTGGATGACGTCCGGGGTCGGGGTGGCCTTGGCGTCGCGGGCGCCCTTCCACAGCTCGAACCACTTCTGCACGTCTTCCTTGGTGAAGCCGAGCTGCCCCTCCGGGGTGTACATGTCCTTGCCGTTCTGCCGCAGCCAGAGCCAGAAGGCCTTGTAGTCGGCGCTCGGGTCCATGGTGCCCGGCAGCTTGGCCGCGGCGCCCGCCGCCTTCGCCCAGGCGATGTGCTGCTCCCAGCTCATCCCCGTGGTCGGCAGCTCCTGCTTGGCCGCCTCGAGCTTGGTCTTGTTGTAGACCAGGCCCTGGGTGTTCTCGCCGAACGCCACACCGGCCAGCTTGCCGCCGACCGTGCCGTAGTCGACCAGGCCCTTGGGGAACTTCGTGGTGTCGAGCTTGCCGGACGACTGGTAGCTGCTCAGGTCCAGGGTGACGTTACGGGTCGCGTACTCCGCGAGGTAGTTGTCGTCGATCTGGAAGATGTCCGGCGCGTCGTCGCCGGCGGTGAGCGTCGCCAGCTTGTCGAAGTAGCCCTGGTTGGCCTGCCAGGTCTTCTTGAACGTGACGTTCGGGTGCTTCTGGGTGTAGAGGTCGAGCGCCTTCTCGGTCAGCTCGGCGCGCGCCTCACCACCCCACCAGAAGAAGCTGAGCTCGACCTTGCCGTCGTCGGCGGGCTCGTCGTCACCACCGCAGGCGCCGAGCGCCAGCGGAAGGGCGAGCATGCCGGCGACGAGGCCGCTCAAGAGGCGGCGCCGTGTGGGGCGCGGGGCGAAGGACTGGGGTGCGGTCATGCTTGTCGTCACTCCTTGACGGTTGCGGCTACCTCAGCGGTGGTCGCGGCGGCCGGGGTGAGAGGCCCGGGGCCGGTGGAGTTGCGAATGATCAAGTCGGTCCGGAGGGTGACCTGTCCGGTGGCGCCGTCGTCGCCCTGCTGGAGCAGCATGTCGACGGCGGCGCGACCGGCGGCTGCGGTCGGGTTCGCCACGGTGGTGAGCTTCGGGCGGACCAGGCCGCTGTAGGCGATGTCGTCTATGCCGATGACGCTGACCTGCCCCGGCACCGCGATGTCACGGTCCTGCAGGGCCTGGAGCAGGCCGATCGCCATCAGGTCGTTGTAGGCCAGCACCCCGGTGGCGCCGGTGGCGAGAACCGCCTCGGCAGCCGCCGCGCCGGCCTCCTCGACCGGCTGGTGCGGACCGAGGACGGTCAGCTCCGCACCGGCCGCACGGGCGGTGGCCCCGGCGGCCCGGCGGATCTCCCGGTTGGTCCAGGAGCCACGCGGCCCGGCCAGGTAGACCAGGTGGTCGTGGCCCAGGTCGAGCAGGTGCCGGACGGCCTGACGGGCGCCGTGCCCCACATCCATGACCACCGCGGGCAGGCCGGTGATCATGCGGTTGATGACGACCAGCGGCACCTCGCGGCGCAGCTGCTCTATCTGGTCGTCGCTCATCCGGGGACTGCAGAGCAGGATTCCGTCGACCTGCTTGGCCAGGGCCTGCACCAGCTCGGCCTCGACGATCGGGTCCTCGTCGGTGTCGGCGACGAAGACGTGGTAGTCGCGCCGCCGGGCGTGGGTCTCGGCCGCCTTGATCAGGGGCGGGAAGAACGGGTTGGCGATGTCGGCCACGATCAGGCCGATGTTGTGCGTGCGTCCGGTGATCAGTGCCCGGGCCGCCCGGTTGGGGCGGTAACCGAGCTGCTCCGCGGTGGCCAGCACCCGGGAGCGGGTCTCGGGGTTGACCAGGTGCGGTGCGGAAAAGGTGCGCGACACCGTGGAGATGTGCACGCCGGACGCCCTCGCGACGTCCCGGATCGTCACGGCCACGGTGCCTCCTTGGAACGGTGATGTGACCCGGATCTCTCCGGTGGAGCCATTAATGCAAACGGTTGCTGGCGTGTCAACGCCCTTCTATGTCGATCTTGTGGCCCCACGGTAACGCCATCGGTAGAAAAGCGGACAAATACAGACCGTCCATTGACTTGGGTCTCGCTCTGCTCCCTAATCTGTTGCAAACGTTTGCCGAATGGAGGCGACGGAATGACGTTGTCACCCCGCCGCCGGTATGCCCTCGTGGGCGCCGGCGCACGGGCCGGTCTCTTTCTCCGGGCGCTCACCACCGACCACGCCGACGTGGCTGAGCTGGTGGCCCTGGCCGACACGAACCCGGCCAGGCCGGCCGTCCACAATGCCCGCCTCGAGGCGCTCGGTGCCGCGCCCGTCCCGGTCTACGACGCCGCGGACTTCACCGAGATGCTCAAGCGGGAGCAGGTGGACGTCGCCCTGGTCACGACCGTGGACCGGTACCACGACCAGTACATCGCGGCCGCCCTCTACGCGGGCTGCGACGCGATCACCGAGAAGCCGATGACCGTCGACGTGGCCGGCTGCCGGCGCATCCTCGACGCGCAGCGGCGGACCGGGCGCGATGTGCGGGTCACGTTCAACTACCGCTACAACCCGCTGCACGAGGCGGTGAAGCGGATCCTCGCCTCGGGCGAGATCGGCGAGATCGGCTCGGTGCACTTCGAGTGGTTGCTCGACGTACGGCACGGCGCCGACTACTTCCGCCGGTGGCACCGTGACAAGGCGAACTCCGGCGGGCTGCTGGTGCACAAGGCGAGCCATCACTTCGACCTGGTCAACTGGTGGCTCGACGACGAGCCGGACCAGGTGTTCGCGGCCGGCCGGCTCTTCTTCTACGGCGATCAGGGGCGACGGCACGGCTACGCCCGGGACTACGAGCGGGCGCACGGCGCCGCGGCGGCCGAGGGTGACCCGTTCGCGTTGCGGCTCGCCGACGAGCCCGCGATGCGTGAGCTCTACCTGGAGGCCGAGCAGCACGACGGCTACCACCGGGACCAGAACGTGTTCGCCGGTGGCGTGTCCATCGAGGACGACATGGCGGTGCTGGTCCGATACGCGGGCGGCGCGTCGATGAGCTACCACCTCACCGCGTACGCGCCGTGGGAGGGATACCGGGTCATGTTCAACGGCAGCCGGGGCCGGCTGGAACTCGAGGTCGTGGAGAGTGACCACGTCGCGCCGTCCGCGGCCGCCGGGGTCAAGGGCGAGCCGGGCGCGGAGTCGACCGCCGAGCAGGGGTCGAGGCGTCTGCTGGTCCGGCCGTACTGGGCGCCGCCGCGTGAGGTGGCCGTCGAGGGGTACACCAGGGGTGGCCACGGTGGTGGCGACGTACGCATGCTCGCCGATCTGATCCGTCCCACCGCTACCGTCGACCCCTTGGGGCGTAAGGCCGGCGCCATCGACGGAGCTCAGGCTCTGCTCACCGGCCTGGCCGGCAACGCGTCACTGGCCGGCGGCGAGGCCGTACGCGTCAAGAACCTCCTCGACCTGTCCGCATACCGCTAGGAGCCCCGGTGCCCGAAGAAGATCATCTCTTCCCCGCCGAGACCACCCAGCGCCAGATCGCCCGTGAGCTCTACCGCCACGCCCGCGACCTGCCGCTGATCAGCCCGCACGGCCACGTCGACCCGGCCCTGCTCGCCGGCGACCAGCCGTTCCCCGACCCGGCCCGGCTCTTCGTGGTGCCCGACCACTACGTGACCCGGATGCTCGCCAGCCAGGGCATCCCGCCGGCCCGGCTCGGTGTGCCGAGCATCGACGGGACCGAGGTGGAGGCCGACGGCCGGGCGATCTGGCGGCTGCTCGCCGCCAACTGGCACCTGTTCCGTGGCACGCCGTCGCGCCTGTGGACCGAGAAGGTCTTCGCCGAGGTCTTCGGCATCGACAAGCCGCTGAACGCCAAGACCGCAGACGAGATCTACGACGAGCTGTCCGCCCGTCTGGCCGAGCCGGAGTTCCGGCCGCGGGCGCTGTTCACCCGGTTCAACATCGAGGTGCTGGCCACCACCGAGAGCCCGATCGACGACCTCTCCGCGCACGCCAAGCTGGAGGCCGACGGCTGGGGCGGACCGGGCGGCCGGGTGATCACCACCTTCCGCCCGGACAACCTGGTCGACCTGGACTGGGCCGGCTGGCGCGACCGGGTCGCCACCCTCGGCGAGCTCACCGGGGTGGAGGTCGGCACGTACCCCGGCTTCCTGAACGCGCTGCGGGCCCGCCGGGAGGCGTTCATCGCGGCCGGCGCGACCAGCTCCGACCACGGGCATCCGACCGCGGCGACCGTGGTGCTGGACGACGCCGAGGCGGCCGTGCTCTACCGCAAGGCGCTCGGCGGCGGCACCGACGAGCGCGACGCCGAGGTGTTCCGGGCGCACATGCTGGTCGAGTTCGCCCGGATGTCGCTCGACGACGGCCTGGTCATGCAGCTGCACCCGGGCTCGGTGCGCAACCACAACAAGGCGTTGCACGCCAGGCACGGCCGCGACGTGGGCGGTGACATCCCCTCAGCCACCGAGTACGTGCGCGCCCTGCAACCCCTGCTCGACCGGTACGGCGACGACCCGCGCCTGCGCCTGGTCCTCTACACCCTGGACGAGACCGTGTTCACCCGCGAGCTGGCGCCGCTGGCCGGCGGCTACTCGGCGGTCTACCTCGGCGCGCCGTGGTGGTTCCTGGACAGCCCCGAGGGGCTGCGCCGGTTCCGCGAGACGGTCACCGAGACGGCCGGCTTCTACAACACGTCCGGGTTCGTCGACGACACCCGCGCGTTCTGCTCCATCCCGGCTCGGCACGACGTGGCCCGCCGGATCGACGCCGGCTTCCTGGCCCGGCTCGTCGCCGAGGGGCGCCTGCCGCTCGACGAGGCCGCCGAGACCATCGCCGACCTCGCCTACCACCTGCCCAAACGAGTCTTCAAACTGGATGAGGAGAAAGCATGAGCGTCCGCATCACCGGGGTCGAGGTGCACGATGTGCGTTTCCCCACCGCGGCCGCCGGCGACGGATCGGATGCGATCAACAAGGGTGACTACTCGGCCACCTACGTCGAGGTGACCACCGACGCCGGGGTGACCGGCAGCGGCCTCACCTTCACCAACGGCCGCGGCAACGAGCTCACCTGCGCCGCCGTCCAGGCCCTGGCCCACCACGTCGTCGGGAGGACGGTCGAGGAGATCGAGGCCGACCAGGTCGGGTTCTCCCGCTCGATCACCGCGGACGTGCAGCTGCGCTGGCTCGGCCCGGAGAAGGGCGTCATCCACATGGCGTCCGGCGCCCTGATCAACGCGGTCTGGGACCTGCGGGCCCGGCTCGCCGGCAAGCCGATGTGGCGCTACCTGGCCGAGCTCTCCGCCGACGAGATCGTCGCCTCGATCGACTTCCAGCACATCAGCGATGCGCTCACCCCGGGCGAGGCCCGGGAACTTCTGGAGAAGAACGCGATCGGGTACGACGACCGGCTGGCCGAACTGGAGAGGAACGGCTTCCCGGCGTACACCACCAGCGTCGGCTGGCTCGGTTATCCGGACGCCAAGGTGCGCGAGCTGACCCGGCAGGCCGTCGCCGACGGCTGGACCGCGGTGAAGATGAAGGTCGGCGGCCCGCTCGAGGACGACGTGCGGCGCGCCCGGATCATCCGCGAGGAACTGCCCGCCGGGGCGCTGCTGATGATGGACGCGAACCAGGTGTGGGACGTCGACCAGGCGATCGCGGCGATGGAGCGGCTCGCGCCGTACGACCCGTACTGGATCGAGGAGCCGACCCACGCGGACGACGTGCTCGGGCACGCCCGCATCGCCCGTGCGGTGAACCCGATCCGGGTGGCCACCGGTGAGGTCGCCGCCAACCGGGTGATCTTCAAGCAGCTGCTGCAGGCCGGCGCCATCCAGGTCTGCCAGGTCGACTCCTGCCGGGTCGCCGGCGTCAACGAGGTGCTCGCCATCCTGCTGCTGGCGGCCAAGTTCGGCGTGCCGGTCTGCCCGCACGCCGGTGGCGTCGGCCTCTGCGAGTACGTCCAGCACCTGGCGATCTTCGACTACCTGCGGGCCGGCCGGTCCCTGGAGGGCCGCATGATCGAGTACGTCGACCACCTGCACGAGCACTTCACCGACCCGGTGACCGTGGTCGACGGCCGGTACCGGCTGCCGGCCAAGCCCGGCTACAGCGTCGAGATGAAGGACGCCTCGATCGCCGAGTTCCGCTTCCCGGACGGGCCGGCATGGCGGTGACCTACCGCCTCGGCCGTGACGCCCTCACCTCGCTGCCGCAGCGGAGCCGTCCCGCGGTGCAGCCCGGCGAGGTCCGGCCGGGGATCGTCCACCTCGGGCTGGGCGCCTTCCACCGCGCCCACCAGGCAGTCTTCACCGAGGACGCGGTCGCCGCGTCCGGTGGCGACTGGGGGATCGTGGGGGTCGCGCCGCGCTCGCGCACCGTCCTCGACCAGCTGCGCGCACAGGACGGCCTGTACAGCGTCCTCACGGTGGGCGGGGCGGAGGACGAGGCTCGCACGATCGGGATCCTGGCCGGACTCGGGCACGCCGCCGGCGACCCGTACGGCGTGGTCGCGGCCGTCGCGGACCCGAACATCAGGATCGTCACGATGACGGTGACCGAGAAGGCCTACCGGATGGACCACGACGGGCGGCTGCTGCTCGACGACGATCTGCGGGCCCAGCTCACCGGGACCGCCCCACCGGTGTCGGTGCCGGCGCTGCTCGTCCGCGGCCTGCTCCGCCGGCAGGCAGCCGGTGGCGGACCGCTGACCGTGCTCTGCTGCGACAACCTGATGGGCAACGGCCCGCGGATCCGCGGCCTGGTCAGCCAGGCCCTGGCCGTGGCCGGCGCCGACCTGCCCGGCGACGTCGCGTTCCCGGCCACCATGGTCGACCGGATCGTGCCGGCCACCAGCGCCGACCACCGGCGGCGGGCGGCTCTCGCGCTCGGCGCCGACGACGCGGTGCCGGTGGTCGCCGAACCGTTCACCCAGTGGGTGATCGAGGACGACTTCCCGGGCGGGCGGCCGGACTGGGCGGCGGCCGGCGCGGTGCTCACCGACGACGTCACCCCGTGGGAGATGCTCAAGCTGCGCTCGCTCAACGCGGTGCACTCGGCGTGCGCGTACCTCGGTGCGCTGGCCGGCCGGGAGCTGATCGCCGACTCGCTCGACCTGCCGGGCCTGCCCGCCCTGCTGCGCCGCTTCATCGCCGAGGACATCGCGCCCACGGTGACCCCGCCGCCGGGCGTCAGCGTCGTCGAGTACGGCGAGTCGGTCCTGGTCCGCTTCGCCAACCGCGAGCTCGGCCACCGCAACATCCAGGTGGCCATGGACGGCAGCCAGAAGCTGCCGCACCGCCTGCTCGGCACCGTCGCCGAGCGGCGCCGGGCCGGTGCGGTCCCCTGCTGGGCAGCGCTGGTCCTGGCGGCATGGATGCGCTTCGCGCGGGGGTACGCCGACAGCGGCGCGACGTTGCCGCTGGACGACCCCCTGGCCGACCGGATCCGTGCGGCGCTCGACGCCGCGCCGGACACCCCGGCCGGCACGGTCGACGCGCTGCTCGCCCTGAGCCAGGTCTTCCCGCCCGAGCTGGCCGGCGACGAGGTGCTGCGCCGCGAGCTGATCCGCTGGTACGACGAGCTGGCCCGGCACGGTGCGGAGGCCACGATCCGCGGAGCCCTCTCTTGACCAGGGTGGCGCTGATCGGGGCCGGCGGGCACGGGCTCTGGCACCGGCGGTCCTTCCAGCGCCTGTCCGGCCAGGGGCGCGTCACCGTGGTGGGGCTCTGCGACCGGCAGCCGGTCGAGCCCCACCCGGACGCGCCGCTGCCGGGCGTCCCGTTCTACCCCGACCACACCGCGTTGCTCCGCGAGGCCCGGCCCGAGGTGGTGGTGATCTGCACGCCGCCGCACACCCACCTGCCGCTCGCCCTCGACGTGCTCGCCGCCGGCGCGGACCTGCTGCTGGAGAAGCCGCCGGTGATGTCGGCGGCCGAGCACGACCACCTCGCCGCGGCCGTCGCGCGGACCGGCCGGCTGGTCCAGGTCGGCTTCCAGGCGCTCGGCTCGGCGGCGCTGGCCGAGCTGCGCGCGGCCGCCCCGGCCGGCCCGATCGGGGTGTCCGGGGCGTGGTGGCGGCCGGACAGCTACTACCTGCGCGCGCCGTGGGCCGGCCGGCGGGCGATCGCCGGCCGGCCGGTGCTCGACGGCGCCCTGGTCAACCCGTTCGCGCACGCCCTGATGCAGTCGCTGGTCGTGGCGGACGGGTTCCGGCCCGAGCTGATGGAGCTGGAGCGTTACCGCTCCCGGGCCATCGAGACCGACGACACCACGTTCGTGCGGCTCACCGGCGCGGACGGGCGGCGGATCACGGCGGCCGTCACGCTCGCCTCGGAGGTCTTCATCCGGGGCGAGATCCAGGTGGGTGACGCCGTCCTGGAGTACCCGACGGACCGGCTGCGGCTGCCGGGGGAGCCCGAGGCGCGGGAGGTCCCGGGCCGGACGGGGCTGCTGGAGAACCTGCTCGACCATCGGCGCGACCCCGGCGTACCCCTGATCGCCCCGCTGGAGCGGACCCGGACCTTCACCGCGGTGGCCGAGGCGATCGTGGCGGCGCCGCCGCCGGCGGTGATCCCGCAGGAGCAACTGCGGCCGCACCCGGACGGCGGCGGCTACGTGGTGGCCGGCATCGACGAACTCGTCCAGCGGGTGGCCGCCACCGGCCACCTGCCGTCCGAGATCGGCATCACCTGGGCGGCCGAGCCGCACCGGGTGCTTTTCGAGAAGGAAGGAGTGACCCATGCGCAAGCTCAGCATCGCTGAACTCGAGCCACATCACCGCGGCCCGCAGTTCACCAGTCCGCTGCCCGGCCACGTCGTGCAGAAAGGCGGCTTCCGGATCTACCCGGAACCGAACTTCCGCACCCACGACGAACCCGGCCGGCACGTGCACACCGTCCCCGAGCTCTTCGTGATCGTGCAGGGCAGCGGCGTGATCGAGATCGAGGGCGCCGAAGTGGACAAGTTCACCGCCGGTGAGGCCGTGCTCTTCGAGCCGGGCGAGGACCACCACCTGATCAGCCGTGGCACCGAACCGCTGGTCTTCGTGTGGCTGCATCTGGAACCGGCTGCGTAGGCCCGGCATGCGAACCGCTCTCGCCGCGACCGTCGGCCTCGTCCTCGCCGCCGGCATCGCCACCGTCCCGGCCTCGGCGGCCGTCCCCGCCGCGGCCCGCCAGGTCCTGCCCGCCAACGACGGGTGGGCGGCGGCCACCACCGGGACCACCGGTGGCGCCGCGGCCGACGACGCGCACGTCTTCGTCGTCCGCGACCGCAACGAACTGGCTGCCGCGCTCGCCGGCGGCACCGACCCCACCCCGCGGATCATCCTGGTCGCCGGCACCGTCCGGGCCAACGTCGACGCTGCGGGCGCCCCGTTGACCTGTGACGACTACGCGGATCCGGCATACAGCCTGGAGCAGTACCTGGCCGCCTACGATCCGGCGGTGTGGGGACGCGCCACCCGGCCCAGCGGCCCCCTGGAGGAGGCCCGGGTCCGGTCCGCGCGCAACCAGGCCGCCCGGATCAACCTGCGGGTCGGCGCGAACACCACCATCTACGGCCTGCCGAACGCCCGGCTCGTCGGCGCGAACCTGCTGATCCAGAACGTCGACAACGTCATCGTGCGGAACCTGCGGATGGAGGACGCCGCCGACTGCTTCCCGGCCTGGGATCCGACCGACGGCTCGGCCGGCAACTGGAACTCGGCGTACGACCTGGTCACGGTGACCGGATCGACGCACGTGTGGGCCGACCACAACACCTTCAGCGACGGCAACAACGTCGACGCGAACCAGCCGCTGTACTTCGGGCGGCCGTACCAGGTGCACGACGGGGCGCTCGACGTGATCCGGGCGTCGGACTACGTGACGGTGTCGTACAACGTGTTCCAGGAGCACGACAAGACGATGCTGATCGGCTCGACCAACACGGTCGGCGCGGACCTCGGCAAGCTGCGGGTCACCGTGCACCACAACAGGTTCGCCAACGTCGGGCAGCGGGTGCCGCGGGTCCGGTTCGGCCAGGTGGACGTCTACAACAACTACTACTACCTGACCGACGAGGACACCTATTCGTACTCGTGGGGCGTCGGGGTCTACTCGGCGATCTACGCGGAGAACAACTTCCTGCTGCGCAGCGCCGATCTCGCTCTGGAGGACTTCGTCTACGACTGGGGCGGCACCGCGATGACCGAGATCGGCACGCTGACCCGGGTCGGCACCGGGCCGGTCCAGCCGGTCAGCCTGCTCGGTGAGTACAACGCCACCCACGATCCGGACCTGGGCACCGACGCCGGCTGGACGCCGGTGCTGCGGCCCGGGCCGGTCACCCCGGCCGCGCAGGTGCCGGCCGTGGTCAACGCCCGAGCCGGCGCCGGGCGGATCTGACCCGGACACCGGCCACCGCGGTCACGCGCCGGACGGCATCCCCGC